>NZ_JBOHGB010000175.1:0-14007 GCF_050699935.1 Actinophytocola sp. | reverse complement strand
GACGAGACCGTCCGTCCGACACACCGCGGTGCGGCCGTGTCGCGCACAGGGGATCACTACCATCGAGCGGGTGTCTCCGGTGTCACGTGGTCGCAAGTCGAAGAAGAAGTCCAAGAAGCGTGAGCCTGCTCAGCCGCGGCCGCGTGCTGCCGACGTGACCAAGCTCGGCTTGGCCGAGGTGGCTCAGTTGCTGGGGCAGCGGACGCGGCCGGTCTGGTTCGATCCGGCGCTCAAGACCGTGCTCGACGGTGCCGCTGCGCTCGACACAGCGGGTGGGCCTCGGGAGTTGGAGCAGCTGACGGTCGAACTGCTGGGTGCCGAGATGTATGCCGCACTCCAGGAATCTCATGACGGGTTGTGGTTCGCGTGGTGGTTCGAGGAGTTGGTTGCCGCGGCGGCCGCCCGAGTGGTGGAGGAGGCTGACACCGGTGCGGGGAGGTCGGCGTTTCTTTTGCTGAACGGGTTGACTGCCGTCGGCACGCCTGCGCTCGCTTCGGCGGCGTCCGCGGCAAGTCGGCGGGTGCGGAAGCTGTTGGCGGGCGTTGGTCTGCCGGAGTGGCTCGATGACCTTTCCCAGGTGGCGGGGACGGGGGAGGTGCTCCGGATGCGTGACGCTTACGGGACGCGTTTCGCGGTGCTCGCCGGTTTCTCGTATGGTCGTGATCGCGAGCCCTCGGTGTTCCTGTTCGACATCGACGCGTCCGGGATCATCAAGCTGGTCGGTGCGGGTGTCTTCGACGACATCGACCAAGCGGCGGCCGCGTGGCAGACCGCCATCGGCGACACGGCCGGGGAGACCATGCCTCAACCGGTTGCCGACCCCCGGGAGTTGCTGTGCCTCGTGCACTGTGACATCGGCGATGAGATGGGCATCTTCGGCGACGAGACTCGTGTCGTGATGGACAACTGGTTTCGCGCGGAACGCCGGCATCACGATCTCGCCGAAGCGCCGGGCAGGCGTGGCATGCCGCTGCCCGCTCACGAATCGCTGTACCACGATCTCGACATCAAACCGATGACCGACGAGTTCACCTCGTGGTACACCGACACGCACGGCGCCCGGCCCGCCCCTGAGGCACTGGCGGAGCTGGCGGCTGAATGGATGGAAGGCAGTATCCCCGAGACGTGGTACTCGGTCTCACCAGAACGGGTCAGGCACCACCGTAGGTTGCTCAGCGACTGGGTTCAGGACGACCCGATCACCCTTGCGGTGACGGCGTTGCTGCCCGACTGGGTGGCATGGCTGAGTGAGCGAAGCGGTCTGTCGAAGCACCTTTACGAGCGCGTCGATGCGGTCGCACGCTGAGCCGGTCGCGCGGGCACACTGATGAAGCGCGAGAATCGGCGGCATGCGTTACGGGCGTGCCGTGCAGAAGCTCAGCATCCTGGCCGACGCGTGCCAGCACACGACCAACTGGCCGACTGAGGGGCCGTTCCTGCTTGAGGCGTACGTGTTCGGTGATGTGCTCGAGGGCGTTGACCAGGTCGACCAGTTGGAAGTCGCGTTCGTGCTCGACGTGCCGTGCGAGGAGGTGCGGTGGGAGTCGCGTCCGGACGGCGGACTGGTTGATCCGCGTTCTCCGGCTGGACAAGGGCGGTTTCGCCTACTGGTGGCGTTTCCGGCACGATCCCGTGTGGAACCACCACATTCGCGGCCCGGTCCGGTTCTGGTCGGTCGACGGTGCTGACGAGGAGGTGCTGACCGCCCTGGCCAAGCGGCGGTTCGATGACCTGCCTCGCGTGACGGCAGAGCCGTCCGAGGTGTGGGCGCGGGCAACGGTCGAGCTGGATGCGGCGCTGACGCGCCTGCGGGATGTGCATCGGAACTACTGGGAACCCGACTGGCGTCGGGAGCCACCGGGGCAGCTACCGGTATCCCGAGAACGAACTGTGGGAGGCCGTCGAAGGCTACCTTGACCTGCTGGACGCGGCCGGTGCACCCGACCGGCAGGAATGAGCGGTAGACCAGGCTGACGAGGTGGGTGGGATCTGTCCTTGCGGATGCGCTTCCGAGCACGTCAAACGTCCGTCCAAAGAGGACGAAGCGCCCCAACTTCGTGATGTCCGGCGATCGTTTCTCGGTGTTCAATTTCTGCGGCGTGACATAAAGCGCCCGGGTGCGAACCATGTCTACAGTGAACACGGCTTTCTATCAATGGAGTTTCTCCGCGCGGAGTGCGGTTACAATTGCGTCGAACGGCGACCGCCCGGATCGACAACGCCGGCCACCCGGAGTGTGCTGACGGCCTGCCAGACGATCAGCACCATGACGACGCCGCTCACGGCGAGCGCGGGGACCGCGGCCAGGTTCGTGGTGAGCATCGTCGTCGTGTCCCGGCCGCCGGCCACGTTCATCGCGACCGCGACGCCGCCGCACAGCAGCGCGCCCGCCGCGCCCGTCACGCCGATCGCGGTGGCGAGCCGTCGTGGGGACACCGTGCGGCGGAAGGTCACGGCGAGCAGGATCAGCGCCGCGGCGGCGACCACCACGGTCAGCACGTCCTGCAGCACGGCCAGCGTCCCGACGGTGTCGCTCACCGTGGTGGAGGCCGTGCGCACCGTGCCGCTCGACCAGAGCAGGTCCCAGCCCAGCAGCATCGCGGGGAACACCAGCACGATCAGCAGCGCCGCCCGCCGCCCCTGCAGCGCGGTGAGCTCGTCCTGGAACAACGGGCCGACGTCGTCCACCGAGCCGAAGTCCCGTACCGCCAGCTGGGCGGACCGGGCGGGCGCCATGCCGGCGTCGCGGTAGGCCGCGGCGGCGTCGCGCAGGCCGGCCCGCGCCTCGGCGAGCATGCTCCGGCGAGCCTGCCGGGGTCCCCGGAGCACGCGCTCCAGCGCGGCCACGTGCGCGTCGATCGGGTCCGGCGTGCTCATGGCGTGCCCTCCACGGGCCGGAGCACCGCGCCGACCACCGCGGCGAACTCGTTCCACTCCGCCCGCTGCACGGCCAGGGCGTGCCGGCCCGCGCGGGTGAGCGAGTACGTGCGCCGCTCCCGGCCACCGACGCTGTCCCATCTGCCGGTCAGCAGCGCGGCTCGTTCCAGGCGTCGCAGCGCCGGATACACGGTGCCGGTCGGCAGGTCGAGTGCGCCGCCGCTGCGGGCCTGCAACGCCTCGATGATCGCGTAGCCGTGCCGCGGTCCGTCCGCGAGCACGGCGAGGATCAGCGCGTCGAGGTGGCCGCGGATGGCTGTGGGTCGCACGAGTAGGCAGTCTACGTGCCATCGTCCAGGGTCGTATCAGGGACGGATTGGGGGTAATCCCTGATTCATAGGTAGGCAGACTACTCATAGCGTCGGTGCCGTGAACACATTTCTCGGACTGGCCAGAAGCGGGCGGAAGCCCCGGCTGACCCTGTGGTCGCTGCGATTCGTGGCGACCGTGTACCTCGCGGTCGTGCTCGCCCAGCCCGTGCTGGCGGGGCTGTTCCTGACCGGCAGCGTCGACGCGATCAGGCTGCACGGTGCCGTCGGGTCCGGCGTGGCGGTGGTCGGGCTGGTCCTGATGGCCGTGACGGTGGCGTACGTGATCGCGGGCGGGCGGCTGTGGGCGATCCCGGCCGTCGTGGTGCTGTTCGTCGCGGCCGGCCTGCAGATCGGCCTGGGGCACGCGCGCGCGCTGGCGGTGCACGTCCCGCTCGGAGTCACGGTCGTGACGGCGTCGGTGCTCCTCGCCATCTGGGTATGGATGCCGTCGGCCGCCCGCCCCCGGGGAGCGCGGCGATGACCGGGCTGTCCCGCCGGTCGTTCCTCGGCGTGCTCGCCGGCACCGCGGCTGGCGCGGCGCTGGCCGGCTGTGGGCTCGGCCCCACCGGCCAGACCGGTGAGCAGCTGGTCAGCTCGCTGCGGCTGCCGAAGCCCTACCGGGTACCGCTGCCGGTGCCGCCCGTTGCGCGGGCGGTGGGCCGGGACGCGGACGGCGCGGAGCTCTACCGCGTCACGCAGCGGTCGGCGAGCGTCGAGCTCGTGCCGGGCGTGCGCACTCCGATCCTCGGCTACGACGGGATCTTCCCGGGCCCGACGATCGAGACCCGCCGGGGCAGGCCCGTCGTCGTCCGCCACCGCAACGAGCTGCCGGTGCCCACGGCGGTGCACCTGCACGGCGGGCACACTCCCCACGAGCACGACGGGTGGCCGCTGGACCTCGTGCTGCCGGCCGGCGACGGCCGGCTCTGGACGCCGCACCACGGGCTGACCGGCGACGTCGTCCGGGGCGAGCGGGACTACCGCTACCCGACCGACCAGCGCGCGGCCACGCTCTGGTACCACGACCACCGCATGGACTTCACCGGCCCGGCCGTCTACCGCGGGCTCGCCGGGTTCCACCTCGTGCGCGACGACGTCGAGGACGCGCTGCCGCTGCCGCGCGGCGACCGCGAGCTGCCGCTGATGATCTGCGACCGGTCCTTCGCCGAGGACGGCTCGTTCGTCTACCCCGGCATCGACGAGGAGATGCGGTCGGTGCCGGGCGTCGAGGACGAGTGGATGGAGGGCGTCCTCGGCGACGTGGTGCTCGTCAACGGCGCGCCGTGGCCGCGGCACGAGGTCGACGCCGCCCGCTACCGGCTGCGCCTGCTCAACGCGTCCAACGCCCGCCGGTACCGGATCGTGCTGACCGTGCCGCACGGGCCGGACCTGCCGCTGGTGCAGATCGGCTCCGACGGTGGCCTGCTCGCCGTGCCCGTGCGCCACCGGGCGATCGAGCTGGCGCCGGGGGAGCGGTTCGACGTGATCGTGGACTTCTCGCGGCTACCGGTGGGCACCGAGGTCACGATGATCAACGGACTCGGCCGCGGGTCCACGTCGGACATCATGCGCTTCCACGTGGTCCGCAAGGCCCCGGACGACAGCCGTGTGCCCGCCCGTCTGGCCGAGGTCGAGCGCCTGACGCCCCCGGCCGGCGCGACGACGCGGATCTTCCGATTCACCCGCGGCCGGGCCGGTGACCACGAGGGCTGGACGATCAACGGCGAGAGCTTCCACCCCAACATCTCCCTCGCCGACGTCCCGCTGGGCGAGGTGGAGACCTGGCGGTTGGTCACCGACGTGCACCACCCCGTCCACGTCCATCTCGACCAGTTCCAGGTGCTCGGGCGAAGCGGCGGCAGGCCGGGGGTGTTCGATGCCGGCTGGAAGGACACCGTCGACGTCCGTCCCGCCGAGATCGTCGACATCGCGGTCCGGTTCACCGACTACGCCGGCAAGTTCGTCATGCACTGCCACAACCTCGAGCACGAGGACATGGCGATGATGGCGACGGTCCGCACCGTCTGATTGTCCACTGTGGACTCCGGGGCTGGGCGGCCGGCTCGCCATCGAGGGCTTCGCGGGCGACGAGCACGCCGCCGACGAACGAACGCGACCGGCATGACGACGATGGCGGCGAACGGGATCGCGCACAGCAACGACGCCGGCAACCCCAGGCCGAGCGCGAGGCCGCGCCGGGTCAGGTTCATGCCACGCCGGTAGAAGGAGACCGCGACGAGTTCCAGCGCGAGGAACCAGGCGGTCACCAACGCCAGCGCCACCGGCATCACGGTCTGCCCGACGACCGGCACGAAGCCCGCGACGAGCAGCGGGATCGTGAACAACAGCGAGCGCAGCACCAGTACCAGGCCGTCACGTAGGCCCATCCCGAGCGGCTGCCACCGGCAGGTCCACCGCGCCGGCCGAGGCAGTTCCTCCACCTGCTCGGCGATGAGCTCGCAGAACGGGCCAGGCCGGAAGGTCTGGCTCGCGCTCAACAGTGAGGGCATTCCGGTGGCTCGTTGCACTGTCGAACGGCTGATGCGCGAGCTGGGTTTGGCCGGTGCCCGTCGTGGTCGTCGGGACCGCACCACGCACGCCGACGCCACATGCTCGCGGGCGCAGGACCGGGTGCAGCGGCGGTTCAACCCGTTGAGCACGTCGAGATCGCCAGCCCGGAATGGGTCGACTGGTTCAACAACAGGCGCCTCTTCCAAGCCTGCGGTGACATCCCGCCGACCGCGCATGGGGCGACCACACCGGAACGCGTGCGCGTGGTGGTGGAGCGGCCCGGGCCGATCGGCGGCGGTCCGTTGCGGCGGGTCGAACTGGGGGAGCCGGTGCCCGGGTGGGCGAGGTCAGGGTCCCGGTCGCGGCGTGCGGGGTGTGCCGCACCGACCAGCCCGCTGACCTCGGATCCGCCGTGGCCACGGTGGCAGTGCGGCCGGTGCCCTACCCGCCCAGCAGCGCGAACAGTTCGCGCACCGCCTCCACGCGGCCGGTGACCTCCAGTTCGCCCGCCTCGACCAGCCGGTTGAGCGCCGACGGGTCGGCTGCCAGTGCGCCGAACCCACGCCGGGTGGTCGTCACCGTGGCGTCGCCGTCCGGGTCGAGGCGGCCGGGCTCCAGGTACACCGCCCGGTTGGCGACCCCGAGGACGTACTCGCCCGGGTCGTCGTCCCGTAGCCGCCAGCTGACGGTCAGGTCCCCCCGCACCCTGGCGGGATCCAGGCTTACCCCGATCGCGTCGACGACGTCCTCGATCCCGATGCCCGCGAACACGTCCGGAGGCCCGGGCGGCGGACCGTCCGGCAGCCCCCCTCGCAGCCGGACCACCTCCGTCAGGTAGCAGTTGCGCCAGGCCGCCGACTCGGACTGGTACGCGAGCTGTTCCAACGCGTCGGCGCGAAGCAGGGCCGCCTCGGTGTTCTCCGGCTCAGCGCGCAGCAGCCGCCCCAGCACGTCGGCGACCCAGCGGTAGTCGCCGCGCTCGAAATCGGCGTGCGCCCGCTCGAGCACCGCGTCGGCGCCGCCCATGTAGGCGAGGTCCCGCGTCGCGGCCTCCGCGCGGCGCACGGGCTCCAGCGTGCCGGGGTCGAGCGCGTACCAGCCGAGGTAGCCGTGGTAGACGGCACGCACGCTGTGGGCGATCCGGCCCTGGCGACCGTACGCCGAGAACGTCTCGCGCAGCTCGTCCGGCAGCTCGAGCTCTGCCGCGATCTCGTCGGGCCCGAGCCCCCGGGCCGCCAGTCGCAGCGTCTGGTCGTGGAGGTAGCGGTAGGCGTCCCGTTGATGGCGCAGGAAGGCGCGCACGGCCTCGCCTCCCCAGTGGGGCCAGCCGTGCGAGCCGAAGGCGACCTCGGCGTGGTCGCCGAAGAGCCGCAGCGCGGTGCCCAGCTCCTTGCTCCAGGCCAGCGGATCGGCCCGCGGTGCGTAGACGTTGTGCAGCGCGGTCAGACAGCTCTCGGCGAAGCAGAGCACCCCGTGGTCGGGGAGGAAGAAGTTCATCTCGGCCCGCGCCTCGGTCGGGGGCACAACGCGGAAGACGAACCGCACGCCGTCGACGGTCGTCTCGGCCCCGCGCTCCGGGACCTCGACCGTCGGACCCACCAACGCCGCGCTGCCGGGCGCCATCTGCAGCCCGAGGCCGCAGTCCAACCGCCCGAGCGGGCCGGGCGGCACCATCAGCCCGAACATCGACGCGGCGCGCAGTCCCATCGCGGGCCCGGCCAGCAGGCTCTCCGCGGCCACGGCGGCACCGAACCCCTCGGGTGCCACCACCGGCACCCGGCCCGACCGAACCTCGGCCGGATCGACCACACCGGGCCCGCCCCCGAAGTGGTCGAGGTGCGGTCGGGTGTAGACCACACCCGTGACCGGCAGGTCGGCCACGTGTTCCCGGACGAGGTCGTGGGCCGCCCGCGCGGTCTCGGCCGCGCTCAGCGGATCGACGACGATCCATCCGCGGGTGCCGTGGACGAACGTCGCCGCCGCCAGGTCGAGGCCACGGACCTGGAAGACACCGTCGGCCAGCTGGAACAGGCCACCCTGGACGTTGCGACGGGCAACCCGCCACAGCCCCGGATGGACGCTGTCTGGGCGCTCCCCCGCGATGAACGCGAACCACCGCGGATCCCAGACCGGCCTGCCGAGCGGCCCGTCGATCGGATGCTGCGGCAGCGGCGCGACCAGACCACGCCCGGCACGCACGTCCCTGGCGTCCCCGGGCACCGCGGACGCCGCCGCGTTGACACCTGCCGTATACGGCGACGCGTCGCGGGGTCGCACCTTCTCGGGGATCTCGCTCACCATGTCAACCTCCTTCGTGTGGCGCGGTGGCCGGTCCACCGGGCCGAGGCCACTCGGGTGCGCCCATGCCGTGTCCCCCGGGTGGCGTCAACTATTACGCAAAACGCATTCTTGCCTGCCCGACGCGTTCGCTCTACGGTGGCAGTCACGCTTTACTGCAGTACTCGATTGGAGGCCATCCGCAGGGCGCCCGCTCCAGCACTTTCATTACCGGCGCTGAGACGGGAGCACGCGTGTGAGCAGAACAGCATTCGGACGTGATCGGGACCGATCGGCTGTACGGCATCACCGCACCATCACGGGGAATCGGGCAGTCCGCGCCAACTGGTCAGGGGTCCATCTCTGACTGTAATGCGAAGACTTCTCAGTACTAGTCAAACCTCTTGAAGATTGTTCAGGCAATCACTTTGACGATTGTCCGGGCAATCAATCGGGGTCGGTTATCGCGCACCGGACGCCGCGCGGGGGTGATACCGCCGTGATCCGCGACCGGCGACTTGGCATGCGGTCGCATGGTGTCCGGGCGACCGAGGGGCACGAACGTATCGGGGTATGCGTGACTCTTCTGCATCAGACACCAATCAACGACATCGTGCCGCGCCGCGTGCTGAACTCGGTGTTTCGGCATCGGCGGTTGACGGCACCTGAGCATCCGTGCGCGGCGCGGCCGTGCGAGACGTGCTACGCCGTTCATAGCGCCAAGCTGACGCGGTTCATCGAGCTCGATCTGCCCATCCACTTCGTGATGCCGGCGTTTCCCGCGAAATCGCCGAATCAGCGGAAGGTGCTCGGTGCGCTGCCCGATCTCGCGGAGCGGCTCGCATTGAAGTTCCTGCAGTCGTTCTGCGACGAGATCGCGGAGGTGCACCCGCCCGGGGCGCGGGTCACGATCTGCTCCGACGGACATGTTTTCGGCGATCTCGTCGGCGTTTCCGACGACGCGGTCACCCGGTACCGCGAGGAGCTCGACGCCATGGCGGCCGACGGGCATCTGCGATCGATCGATCTGTTCGGACTCGATGACGCGTTCGGGAACAAGGAGTATCCGTCACTACGCGA
Organism: Actinophytocola sp.; assembly: GCF_050699935.1. Lineage (NCBI taxonomy): Bacteria > Bacillati > Actinomycetota > Actinomycetes > Pseudonocardiales > Pseudonocardiaceae > Actinophytocola > Actinophytocola sp. The sequence continues at coordinate 4,891 of NZ_JBOHGB010000175.1, read as the reverse complement.
TCTCTTGGAGCGACGGTACGCGCCCACCCTGAAGTCCATCCGGGAGAACGTGCGACACGACGATGATTGGCGCTCCCTGTTCAACGGGATACACCGGTTCATCTTCGAGGACCAGGTGGGCCTTGGCCGAGAGGCCAGCCGAACGGCGATCCGATGTGAGTCCAAGGACGTCGCCTATCAGACGATCCGGCGCAGCAATGCCTGGACTGCAGTCGTTGCCGAACGCTTTCCCGAGGCGTTGCGGCTGTCCATTCATCCGCAGAAACCGCACGCGGAGAAGATCGGCTTTCAGATCCTGCGGGCGCCGGACAACTGGCTCACGCCGTGGCACGGGGTGATCCTGCGCACCCACGCCATGGACACGTTGATCAAGCGACACGACGCCGAGCGGCTCAACGCGCGCCTCGTGTACCGCGACGACCGGCCCGACTACTTCGTGCTTCCCTCGGGCCAGACCACCGAAAGGAACTCTCGTGCCGTCCTCGACCACCCTTGACCCGACCCTGCTCCCCCGGACGCCGCTACACCCGTTCGGCCTGGCGGTGGAGCTGACGGAGGAAACGAGGCTCACCGACCTCCCGCCGACGACGCTCGCGCGGTGGACCGAGGAGGCCCGCGTGCTCGTGTTGCGTGGAGCCCCGCCCGTCGCGACGGACGACCTCGTCGCCTACTGCGAACGCTGGGGCGAGCTGCTGCGCTGGGACTTCGGTGCCGTGCTCGACCTGCGGCTGCACGACGAGCCAAAGAACTACCTCTTCACCGCGAACGACGTCCCCTTCCACTGGGACGGCGCATTCACGCCGGAGACGCCGGGCTATTTTCTGTTCCAATGCCTGGAAGCCGCGCCGCACGCGGGCGGCGAGACGGTGTTCAGCGATACCACGAAAGTTTATCGGGACGCACCGCCCGACCTGCGTTCCGAGTGGGCGGGAACGACCGTGACGTACGCGACCGAGAAGGTCGCCCATTACGGGGGAAAGGTCACCGAGCCGCTCGTCGCGGTGCACCCGCGGTCGGGGACACCGACCATCCGGTTCGCCGAGCCCCTACCGCCCGAGCAGTACCTCAACCCGCTTGGGGTGCACGTCGAGGGGGTTTCCGCGGACCGCGGGAAGGCCCTTCTTGAGGACCTCAGCGAACGGTTGCACCGACCAGAGTACTGCTATGCGCACGACTGGCGGGCAGGCGACATCGTGGTCGCCGACAACCACGCCCTGGTACACGGAAGGAATCGCTTCACGGGACCTGCCACCCGGCACCTGCAACGTATCCAGGTGATCTGAAGAGATGACGATGACGGACGCTGACGACGCACGCATCGGTCACGAATACGACGTGGTCATCATGGGTGGCGGTCCCGCGGGGTCGACGCTGGGCGCATTGCTCGCGAAGCGTTCCGACCTGCGCGTCGCGATCTTCGAGAAAGAGATATTCCCGCGCGAGCACATAGGCGAGTCGTTCGCTCACCCGCTGGTTCCCGTGCTTGAGGAGAGCGGCGCGCTCGCGAAGGTGATGGCGAGCGAGTGCTGGGTCAAGAAGTACGGCGGAATCTACAACTGGGACCACGGCAGGCCCCGGGTCGCCTACTTCGATCACAACAACGTGATGGACGACGGCGTATATCGCTGGTCGATGCACGTAAACCGGTTGGAGTTCGACAAGATCCTGCTCGACCACGCCGCCGCCTCCGGCGTCGACGTGGTGGAGGGGCTCGACGTCATCGCGTTCGACTCGGACAGTGACGGGTGCACGATCACCTTGCGCGGCGGGCGCACGGTCCGGGCCAAGTACTTCGTCGACGCCTCCGGGCGCCGCAACAGCATCGCCGCGAAGGCGAAGCGGCAGCAACTGTCGGACTACCGCAACATCGCGATCTGGCAGCATTTCCTCGGCGGTCTCCCCGCGCAGGGCCTCGACGGCGACTGGAACATTTTCCGGTCGGAGAATCTCTCGCCGATCGCCTGTTTCGCCTTCTCGGACGGATGGTGCTGGTACATTCCTGTTCCCAAGATCGTCGACGGAGAACGCAAGCTCACCCATTCTGTCGGCGTCGTGACCGACCCGATAATCCTGCGCGAGTCGGGCACCGACCTGACCGACCAGGCCACGTTCATCAAGACGGTTCGCGAGATACCCATCCTGCGCGACCTGATCCAGGACGCCGAGCCGGTAGCGCCGACCATGCTCACCGCCACGAACTACTCGATGATCAACGAGCGGTTCGCGGACTACGACCAGCGCTGGATCCTCGTCGGCGACGCCGCCTACTTCGTCGACCCGCTGTTCTCCTCGGGCGTCGCGTTCGCGACCACGCAGGCGTCGGCGACCGCGCTGCTGCTGCGCAGCACGCTTACCGGTGGCCTCAGCGAGCAGCAGCAGCGCGACCTGTGGCAGGACTACGACGTGGGCTGGCATGGCATGGCCGAGACCTTCGCGCTCTCGATCGACCAGTGGTACCACGCGATCCGCAAGAACAACCCGGACAGCATCTACTGGAAGAGCCGGGTCGCGCACGAGGGCGCCGACCTCGGCATCCAGGAACGAACGTTCGACGCGCTGCTCAACACGGCGTTCACGCCGGACCTGCTGGTGCTCATGACCGGAGGCACGGGCCGCATGAGCGACCTGGACCAGGACGGTCCGTTCATCAGAGGGTCCGCCCAGGCCGAGCCGGATCTCGCGGCGCCCACCGGGTCGATCGTGCTCGCCGAGGGTGTCGTCGCGCGCGGCAGCGTGGGGCTCGACGTGCCGGGCTTCAAGGCGTTCATCCCGCCGGCCCCCTTCGAGATCCCGCCGTCGCTGAAGGCGGCGATCACGGAGTACTGGAAGGACCCGGTCGCCGACGGCGCACGGATGCCCGCGCCGCTCGACGCCCCGATCCCCTCGCGCCGGTTCGGCTTCGCCGACCGCCCCGAGACCCCGGAGATCGCGGGCCTCGACCGTGATGGGGCGGGCGAGCTGGCGAGCCTGCTGCAGAACGGCGGGGTCGGCGTAGGCGAGGTGGAGCAGCGGCTCAGCTTCACCCAGCAGCAGCTGCTCAAGAGGCTCGCCCGCGCCGGGATGGTGACCGTGATCGGCAACACGACGTGATCGACACCGCCGGCCGTGGCGCTCATGTCAGAAGGTCGGGGAATTCGACATTGTGGCCATCTGATGGTTGACGTGACCGGCCCGTTGGAGGTGTTCACCGGCGCCAATCGCTGGCAGGTGTCCCGGGTGACGAACCGGCGTACGTCGTGACCACCGCCGGCCTCGGTGGTAGCCCGGTCTGTACGTCAGCGGCCTGCTGATCACGCCCGACTCCGATCTCCATCACGTGGGCAAACCGGATGTGCTCCCTCGTCCCAGGCGGCGAGGGCACGCACGCGCCCGATCAAGAACTCATCACATGGCTCCGCCAACACGGTCCACAGACACGGAAGGTTATGTCGGTGTGCATGCGCGCATTCCTGCTCGCCGTGGCCGGCATGTTGTCGGGGCGGCGGGCCACCACTCATTGGGCCTACTGCGAATCTCTGGCAGCCCGGTTTCCCGACGCCGCGGTCGCCGCGGAACCGATTTACGTCCGGGGCGGCAGCCTCTCCACATCAGCCAGTGTCACGGCCGGCATCGACCTTGCTCTGGCGCTGATCGAAGAGGACCTCGGTAGGGACGCCGCATTGACCATCGCCCGGCACCTCGTGGTCTTCCTGCGACGCCCGGGAAACGAGGCGCAGTTCAGCGCCCAGCTTGCCACCCGGACAGCGCGGCGCGAGCCCTTGCGGGACGTTCAGCAGTGGATCGCCGAGCATCCGGACGCCAACCTGTCGGCGGACGCCTTCGCCCAGCGGGCCAGCCTAGCTCGCGCCTGCGGCTTTGGCACACCGGAGGCGATGCGGCGCGCCTTCTTGCGCGCACTTGGCGTCGGCCCCTCCGAATACCGACGTCGGTTCCAGTTCGGTTTCACCCCTTCAATCAAGGAGAAAGATGCAGATCGCCATCCTGCTGTTTGACCGGCTCACCGCGCTCGACGTGGTCGGGCCCTACGACGTGCTTAGCCGCTTGCCGGATGCTGAGGTCGTCTTTGTCGGCGAGCGAACTGGTCCGGTGTGCAATGAGGTGGGCAGCCTCCACCTGGTCGCGGACGCCACGTTGGACGATGCGCCACGACCGGACATCGTGGTCGTGCCCGGGGGCCCCGGGCAGACCGCACACATGTCCGACGGGCCGGTCCACCAATGGCTTCGTGCGGCCGACAAAACCAGCACCTGGACGACGTCGGTGTGCACCGGTTCGCTGATCCTCGCGGCTGCGGGTCTGCTTGCCGGACGCCGCGCCACCTCACACTGGCTGGCCCTCGACCAACTCCCGGCCTTGGGTGCGACCCCGACCAGCGAACGCGTGGTCATCGACGGCAAGTACGTCACCGCAGCCGGCGTGTCCTCAGGCATCGACATGGCCCTGACCCTTGCTGGACGCATCGCGGGAGACGGGGTAGCCCAAGCGATCCAACTCGGCCTCGAATACGACCCCCAACCGCCCTACGATGCTGGCGCTCCGGACAAGGCCCCGGCCGACATCGTCAGCAACCTCCGTGCCCATAGCCCATTCATTCCCGAACGACCGGTGGCATAGCCCACTACTTCAGGCGCCTACGGGATCCGGCCTCCCAAGCGCGTGATCGCTGTGCCTACGACGATTCCGTGACCTCGATATCTGGGCCTCGCACCGCCCGGTAGCCGGTGCGCGCGTACTCCTGCACCACCGGGAATTCGTACGTGCAATAGGGTCTATCCCATGATCGGTGTTTCCGGCGTTGTTGATCAGTAGGTTTCGGCTCCCGGCCAGCGGTCACCGAACGTGATGGCGAACGCGTTGATCACGGGCTTCCACCGCATCGTCCACCTGGCGC
>NZ_JBOHGB010000174.1:0-14036 GCF_050699935.1 Actinophytocola sp. | reverse complement strand
GCCACGCGGGCGGCAGCCGGCCCGCGCGCCGGTAGGCCCCGAGCACGGCCGCCGCGGCGAGCACCGTGGCCTCCGGGCCGTCAGCGCCGACCAAACCGTCCACATCGGACGGATCCACGACACCGGCGAACGCGTCGGCCGGCACCGCACGCCGGCCGGTGCCCACCATCGCCGTGCTCAGCAAGGCATCCCACGTCCCCGGGCCCATGGCCCGCTCCGCCGCGCTACCCACCGTCCTGTTCACACCGACACCAGGCGGTCGTCGGCGGCCACACTGCACGGGTGCAGGTGGCCGTCGTACCACTCGCCGAACAGGTCCACCGGATGGCCGCCGGACAGGGCCAGCAGTGGCCAGACGTCGGTGTCCGATGCGAGCGGCAGCGCCGTGCCGTCCACGTCCACCAGCACCGCACCGTCCCCGCCACCGGAACCACCGGAACCACCGGAACCACCGGACACGACCGTGACCGCGCCCAGCGTCATCGGGATCCGGCTCAGCCACGGGTTCTCCGCCTGCCACCCGGCTGCCACATCGAACGCGCCCAGCACGGTCGTCGGCGCCGGGTATCCCGCACCCGTGGTGACCACCGGCTCGTCGGCCAGCAGCGCCCGGCGCGGCGGCGACCCGGGGTAGAGCGCCAGCTCCACGTCGAGCACCGAGCCCAGCACGTGCGGCACCCGCAGCGCGCCGCCGGCCGCCGCGAAGTCCAGCAGCACCGCCACCTCGCCGGTGTCCTCGCCGTACAGCCACGTCCGCTGCGACAGCAGCCGCTCGTCCTCCTCCTGGCTCAGCCCGACCACCCACCACCGGTCGCGGCGCCGCTCACCGGCGAACACCTCGTCCCGCCGCCGCGACCAGCCCAGCACCGCCCGCAGGTCGCCCATCGTGGCCGGCGACAGCCCCGCCCGCCGCCGCCACGCCCGCACCGCCAGGTACCACCGGCCCAGCTGTGCCAGCAGGTACGGCGCCCAGTCCGGGCGGACGTGCACCGCGCTGCCCATGGCGCGCACCCGCTCCGCGAGCCCCGGCACCTGCGCGTCCACGAGCCGGGCGGCCGCCGTGTCCCAGAAGCCCGGCGGCTGCCGGCGAACCCCGGCGAGCCCCTGGCGTACCAGGTCGAACAGCCACCGCTCGAACTCGTCGAGGCCGGCGGTCATCAGGCTTTCCCGCTCGGCGACCCGCCGGGCCTGCGCCTCCGCGTCGGGCGGGCCGGTGGCCGCGCGCGCCTCCTGCCGTGCCGAGCGCTCCGCCCGGTCGCGGGCCCACGCCCGCGCGAAGTCCGCGGCCGCGTCGAGGTCCGCGACCGTCCCGTCACCCGCCGCCCACATCAGCAGCAGGGCCAGCCCGTGCTTGCAGGGGAATTTGCGGCTGGGACACGTGCAGCGGAACGCGGGCTCGTTCAGGTCGACCGTGACCTGGTACGGCTCCCGCGCGCTGCCCTGGCACCTGCCCCACACCAGCGAGTCGTTGCTGCCCAGCGCGGACCACTGGCGCGGCCGGGCCAGCGCGCGGGCGGCCCGGGCCGAGCCCGGGTCCGGGGCGAGCCCGAGCACCCGCTCCACCGTCCACCTCGAGCCCAAACGCACCTGCCTCCACAACCGATCACCGGAGGTCAAGCCTAGATGGCCGCACCGACAGGGCGCACAAGCCAACCGTGCATGGAGGTGACGCGTCTCGTGGAGGTGACCGGTGACCGAGAGCTTTCGTGGGACGGATGTGTCAATGTTCGCGATCTGGGCGGGCTGGGGCAGGCCAGGCCGGGTGCGGTGGTTCGCATGGAGGCGCCGACGCGCTTGAGCGAAGCCGGGTGGGCGGCGGTCTGGGCCTACGGGGTCCGCACTGTCGTCGATCTGCGCCATGCCGACGAGTGCGAGCCGGACCGCGCGCCGAGACCGGCGGGGATCACGACCGTGCGGGTACCGCTGGACCCGGCCGGCACACCGTTCTACGAGCACTGGAGCAAGATCGACAACCTGGCCTCGCCGCTGTACTACCCGGCGATGCTGGCCGAGCACCCGGAGCCGGTGGTCGGCGCCGTGCGGGCGATCGCCAGCGCCGCGCCGGGATGCGTGGTGTTCCACTGCGCCGGCGGCAAGGACCGGACCGGGCTGGTCGCCCTGGTGTTGCTCACGCTGGCCGGAGCGGCGCCGGAAGAGATCATCGCCGACTACCTGCTGACCTACGACCGGATGAGGCAGCGATACGACGAACTCGGTGCTCGCGACCAACTCGCCGCTGTGAGCGAGATCCTGGCTAGCCACGGCACCACCATCGAGGCATCGCTGAGTTCGACGATCGCGTCACTGACGATGCCCGACCTCCTCGTCGGGAACGGTTTGTCCGACACCGAACTCGCCGCCCTGCACACCCGCTTGACCACCTGAAGAACAGGTCCGGCGGCGAGAATCCCGCTGGATGCCGGGGCGGCCGGCGCATAGCGTGGTGGGCATGGCCGTGCTCGAGTCCGTCAACGTCGGGGTGCCCCGGGACAACCCGTGGCAGGCCGGCGCGGTCACCGGGATCGACAAGCGACCGGTCGCCGGGGCCGTCGCGGTCGCCGCGCCCGGGCCGAAGGGGACCGGCGCGGTCGGGCTGGCCGGTGACCGGGTGCACGACCTCGCGCACCACGGCGGCGACGACCAGGCCGTCTACGCATACGCCCGCGAGGAGCTCGACGTCTGGGCCGAGCGGCTCGGCCGTCGGATGAACGACGGCGTGTTCGGGGAGAACCTGACGACGGTCGGCGTGGACGTGGACGGCGCGCTGGTCGGCGAGCACTGGCGGATCGGGCCGGACGTGGTCCTCGAGGTGTCCTGCCCGCGGATCCCGTGCGGGACGTTCCAGGGCTGGATGGCCGAGGCCGGCTGGATCAGGAGGTTCACCGAGGCCGCGCGGCCCGGTGCCTACCTGCGGGTGCTCGTGCCCGGCGACATCCGCGCGGGCGACCGGGTCGTGGTGACGCACCGCCCGGACCACGACGTCAGCGTCGAACTGGCCTTCCGGGCGATGACCACCGAGCCGGACCTGCTGCCGCGACTGCTCGTGGCCGACGCGCTACCGGCCGAGGATCTGACCCGGATTCGCCGCAGGGTCGCACGATCGCGTGTTGACCAACGCCCGCCGGCACGGTGAGCTGTCCGCATGCGGCGGAGCGAGCCATGAGTCCGGCGAAGAGCGACGAGTCGCGGGACGGTGTGCCGCTGACCAACCTCGACGCGTCCCTGTTCGACGGTGCCGACGCGACCAAGCGCGACCTCGTCGACTACCTCGACGCGGTGTCCGAGAGGATCCTGCCCGGCCTGCGCGACCGGCCGCTCTCGGTGATGCGGGTGCGCCCCGGGCAGGCGCCGTTCATGCAGAAGAACGTGCCCAAGTACACGCCGGACTGGGTCCGCACGATCCAGCTGTGGGCCGAGGCCTCGCACCGGGAGGTGTCCTACGCGCTGTGCGACGATCGGCGCACGCTCCTCTGGTTCGCCAACCAGCGCGCGGTCGAGTACCACGCCACGCTGTTCCGCGCCGCCGAGTTGGGCCGCCCGACGCACCTGGTGCTCGACCTCGACCCGCCGGAAGGCCCGCCGGAGGGAACGGGTGCCGAGGGCTTCCGGCAGGCGGTCGGCGCGGCCAAGCTGGTCCGCCAGGCGCTCGCCGACCTGGGGCTCGTCGGCGGGTTGAAGACCAGCGGCGCCAAGGGAGTCCACGTGTTCGTGCCGATCGCCGGCACCGAGCCGGACGACGCCGCCGCGGCCACCCGGGCCATCGCCGCACGCGCCGCGGCGCTCGACCCCGACCTCGCCACCACGGCGTACGTGAAGGCCGAACGCGGCGGCAGGGTCTTCGTCGACTCCACCCGTGCCCACGGCGCGACCGTGATCACGGCGTACAGCCCGCGGCTGCGGCCCGGGGTGCCCGTGTCGTTCCCGGTCGCCTGGTCCGACGCGGACGACGTCGTGCCGCGCGACTTCACCATCCGCAATGCGGCTGCCCTGCTCGGCGACGCCGACCCGTGGGCGGCGGCGCTGCCCGAGCCGCAGCCGCTGCCGGCCGACCTCGTCGCCGAGGGGCACGAGATCCCGGTCGCCCGGGTCGTGGCGATGCACGAGGGAAAACGGCGGAAGCGGGCGGCCGAGAAGGCCGCCGAGGCCGCCGACGACTGACAGTTATCACCCGGTCGTGTAGTAAACCGGCATTGTCGCCCGTCACGGTCTCGGACTATCCACTGTGGACGTTCCTATCTCGACTACGGTCCGCAGTGGATGGCAGACCACTCGTAGACACTCCTCAACAGGTCTGATTACATGTCCGGGTCGCCGTCCGCAGTCGGCCCCGCTCCCGCTCGTGACGAGAAACCGTTGGGACACAATGACCACCCGCACCAGACAACTGCTCCAACGCTCCCGCGACCTGCTCGAACGCTCCCGTGTGGCGGCGGTCCAGTTCCTGGACACGCCCCGCAACGCGCCCGCCACGCTGCCCCGGGTGATCGAGGGCTCGCGCGAGTCGATGATCCACCAGGAGCCGGAGGGCGCGGTCGTCGACATCTGCGCCAGCATCGCGTTGCGTGACCTCAACCTGGTCGACTCGCTGCTGTCGCTGCTGGAGAGCATGGAGGCGTCGGAGGCCGACCCGGAGCGGCTGACCGAGCTCTACAGGCTGGACCACCTCGCCACCCGCCTGCGGCGCAACGCCGAGAACCTGCGCGTACTCGCCGGCCGCGACGCCAGCGACGCCGTCTCCGACTCGGCGTCACTGGTCGACGTGATCCGCGCGGCCATGTCCTCGATCGACGGGTACTCGCGCGTCTCGATCGGCCGGGTGCTCTCACTCGGCGTGGTCGGCATCGCGGCGGACGACCTCAGCCGGCTGCTCGCCGAGCTGCTCGACAACGCCGCGAAGCAGTCGCCGCCGGAAACGTCGGTGCGGGTCAGCGCGCACCTCACGGACTCGGGCAGCGTGCTCATGCGCATCGAGGACGACGGCATCGGCCTGCCGGTGGAGCGGGTCGCCGAGCTGAACAGCCGGCTGTCCGACGAGCCGAAGCTGACCGACGACTCGGTGCGGCACATGGGTCTCGCCGTGGTGCGCCGGCTCGCCGCGCGCCACGAGATGCGGGTCCGGCTGGACCGCCGCTCCCCGCACGGCACCACCGCCACGGTCCTGCTGCCCGGCGCACTGCTGTGCGAGCTGCCGGACAACACCTGGTCCGGCTCGCAGACGGTGGCCATGCCCGCCGCGGCGAGCAACCAGCCGGCCGCCGAGCCGCAGGACATCCCGCCCGTCCGGCGCCCGCCGCGTCCGCGGCCCGCCGCCGAGCACACCGCGACCACCGCGGGCGGGCTGCCCAAGCGCACACCGAGCGGGGGCCGGGTCGTCACCCGCCCGCCGCAGCCGCCGGACCTGACCGAGCCCGGTCTCACGGTCAACGGCCTGCCGCGTCGCGTGTCGCGGAGCATCAAGAGCCCCGACCACGGCGACGACTCGACGCCCGAGCCGCCACCCCCGATGACCCCGGAGGAGGAGAAGGCCGGCCACGAGCAGCTGCTCGCCGACCTCGACGCGTTCGCCGCGGGGGAGCAGGCCGCGAAGGAGACCGGCTGGCCCGCGGGTGCGGACCCGGACCTGTCCCCGGTGCGGGCCGACGCGACGGCGGGTGACACGGCGGGTGAGGCGGTAGGCGAGGCAGCCGCGCCGGAACACGAGGCCGTGTCCGACGCCGCACCGGAGCCCGACACCACGCACGAGCCGGTGCGGGACCCGACGCCCGAGCCGGCGGCCGCAGCCGAGACCGAGACGGCGGCCGAACCGGAGCCGGAGGCTGTGCAGACCGCCGAGCAGACCGCCGAGTCGACTGCCGAGCCAGAGGGCGAACCGGACGCCGAGCCCGAGCGATCCGGCCATCCGCCCGACGACATGTTCGACCCCGCGGCGGACTCCACGCCGACCCCGCCGCACGGAACCATGCTTCCCGCCGGCCTGGACACCGCCCGGGAGCACGCGCACGACCAGCAGTCCGGGAGAACCACGTCGTGACCGCCGCCAACGAGACTCCGGCGGCCAGCGACATCACCTGGCTGCTCAACGACTTCGTGGACAAGGTGCATGGCGTCAGCCATGCGTTGATCACGTCCTCGGACGGGTTCCCGCTGACCGCGTCGGAAGCCGTGCGGCCCGACGACGCCGAGCAGCTCGCCGCGATCGCGAGCGGCCTGCTCAGCCTCGCCGGCAGCAGCGCCGCCCTGTACGGCAAGGGTGACTGCGAGCAGATCATCATCCGGCTCACCCGCGGGTACTTCCTGTTCATGGGCATCGGTACCGGCGCCGGCCTCGCCGTGCTCACGAGCCAGGAGTGCGACATGCGAGTCGTGGCCTACGAGATGACGCAGTTCGTCACCAACGCCGGCCACGCGCTGACCCCGGAGCTGCGCGCGGACCTGCGTCGGGTGCTGACCGCGCGCCGCCCCCAGGCATGACCTACCACGCCAAGGACGTGATCACGGTGTCCAGCTCTGACATCGGCGCAGACTCGCGCAATGGCGCCCGACCGAAGACGAACAAGATGAAGAGCAGGCGGGTCCGCCCGTACGCGCTCACGGGTGGCCGCACCCGAACCCGGCACCACCTGCTGGTGGAGACGCTGATCTCGGTGCCCCAGTTCGACCCGGTGCTCGCCGACTCGCTCATGCCCGAGTCGCGGGCGCTGTACACCCGGGCGTGCCGGCGCATGTCGGTCGCGGAGCTGTCCGCGACGCTCACCCTGCCCCTCGGCGTGGTCCGGGTGCTGATCAGCGACCTCGCCGGACAGAACGCGGTGTACATCCACCCGACCGCGTACGCCTACCAGAACAACCCGCAAGTGCTGGAGAGGATCCTCGATGGACTCAAGCAGCTTCCCGTCTGACGCGGGTCTGCTGACGATATCCGCGAAGATCGTCATCGCCGGTGGCTTCGGGGTCGGCAAGACCACGATGGTCAACTCGGCGTCCGAGGTCGCGCCCCTGAACACCGAGGCGTGGATGACCGAGGCGAGCGAGGGGATCGACGACCTCCCGCCGGAAGGCAGGAAGTCGACCACCACGGTCGCGATGGACTTCGGCCGGATCACCCTGCACTCCGACCTGTTGCTGTACCTGTTCGGCACGCCGGGCCAGTCGCGGTTCTGGTTCCTCTGGGACGACCTGTCCCGCGGTGCGCTGGGCGCGGTGGTGCTGGTCGACACGAACCGGATCGACCAGTCCTTCGCCGCGGTGAACTACTTCGAGCACGACTCGGTGCTGCCGTTCATCGTCGCGATCAACCGGTTCGAGGGGAAGTACGCGCACGACCTCGACGAGGTGCGCGACGCGCTGAGGCTCGCGGACGACATCCCGTTGATCGAGTGCGACGCCCGCGACCGCGCGTCGTCGCTCGGCGTGCTGCAACGGGTCGTCACGCACTCGCTCACGCATTCGAAGGTGTCCGCGCCCGGGTAGCCCGCGGGCGACCCACCGTTTGTCCCACCCCGGAGGAGCAGTCAACACAATGCGCAAGGTCCTGATCGTCGGGGCAGGCCAGTCCGGCCTGCAACTCGCCCTGACTTTGCTGGAGCACGACTTCGAGGTGACCGTCATGTCGGCGCGCACCCCGGAGGAGATCCGGGAGGGCCGGGTGATGTCGACCCAGGGAATGTTCGGGCCCGCACTGCAGCACGAGCGTGACCACGGCCTGAACCTGTGGGAGGAGCAGACGGTCCCGTTCGAGGGGATCGGCGTGTCGATCGCGGCGCCGGACAGCAGCCGGGCGCTCGACTGGGTGGCCAAGCTAGACGCCTACGGCCAGTCGGTGGACCAGCGGGTGAAGATGGCGGGCTGGCTGGAGCTGTTCGAGGCGCGCGGCGGGCAGCTGGTCATCCACGGGGTGACGACGGCCGACCTCGACAAGCTCGCGTCGATGTACGACCTGACGATCGTCGCCGCCGGCAAGGGCGAGCTGGTGCAGCTGTTCGACCGCGACCCGTCGCGGTCGCCGTTCACCACGCCGCAGCGCGCACTGTCCCTTGTGTACACACACGGCGTCGAGCCGCGGCCGGAGCACCCGGACTTCGCCGCGGTGCGGTTCAACATCATCCCGGGCGTCGGCGAGCTGTTCATGATCCCGTGCTATACGGTGACCGGGAACTGTGACATCCTGTTCTTCGAAGGCATTCCCGGTGGCCCGCTCGACGTGTTCGGCGACCGGCCGGGGCCCGACGAGCACCTGCGCCGGATCCTCGAGCTGATGCGCACCTACCTGCCGTGGGAGTACGAGCGCTCCCGCAACGCAGTGATGACCGACCCGGGCGCCTCGCTGATCGGCGGCTACACCCCGGTCGTGCGCCGCCCGGTGGGCGAGCTGCCCTCGGGTGCGGTCGTGCTGGGCATGGCGGACGTGGTCGTGGCGAACGACCCGATCACCGGCCAGGGCTCCAACAACGCCAGCCACTGCGCCGCGCTGTACCTGGACGAGATCCTCGCGCGCGACGACCCGTTCGACCGCGCGTGGATGGAGCGGACGTTCGAGAAGTACTGGGACTACGCGCAGCACGTGACGGCGTGGACGAACGCGATGCTGCAACCGCCGCCCCCGCACGTGCTGGAGATCATCGGTGCGGCCGCCCAGAACCCGGTGGTCGCCCGCCGGTTCGCGAACGGCTTCGGAGACCCGTCGGACTTTCAGCACTGGTTCATGAGTCCGGACAAGGCGGCCGCGTTCCTCGAGGAGGCTAGCCCCCGCCTCCCTAGCCCGCCTCCCCGGAATTAAAAGTGTTGGTCGCGTTCCAGCCAACGGTGCGGATTTTCGGTTGATTGTGGCTGGGTGGCGTCACGGTCCCCTGAGGTTGCGTTGGTTGGGCACTTGGCCTTTGCACGATTACTACGGGACCGTGGTGTCGAGATCTGGCGGTCGGCTGCTACGTCTCGGGTGACGGCGCCCGCCGGGGGCGCCTGGACTCCGGGGAGCACGCCATGATCAACCTCTGGGCGGTCGCCGTGGCCACCGTCGCCGCGTTCGTCGCCAGCACCGTCTACTACACCGCCTTCGACAAGCTCCGCACCGCGCTGCTCGGCGCCGAACCGGCCGCGCAGGAGCGCCCCCCGGCGTGGAAGATCGCGGCCGAGCTGATGCGCAGCCTCGTGATCGCCGGCTCGCTCGCCGTCGCCGTCGGTGAGCTGGGGATCGACGGCGTGGGTGGCGTCCTGCTGCTCGCGGTCGGCGTCTGGCTCGCCTTCCCCGTCACGATCCTCACCGGCTCGGTCGTCTGGGACGACGTGCCGTGGCGGCTGGCCGCGCTCCACGCCGGTGACTGGCTGCTGAAGGCGGTCCTCATCACGCTGCTCGTCGGCCTGTGGCGATGACCCGGCGTCTGACGGGAGAGCCATCGGAGAGCCATCGCGGCGAGGCTAGCGTGGCGGTATGCCCGCCACACGCGTCGCGCTCGTCGGGGTGCTGGCCCTGGCGGTCGCGGGCCTGACCGCGACCTTCGGTGGACTGGTCGCGGTGGACACGGCGACGCGTGAGTGGTTGATCGAGCGGCGCTCGCCGAGTCTGACCGCGTTGATGACGGCGCTGACGACGATCGGCAGCTCGGCCGTGCTCGTGTCGCTGGCCTTCGGCATCGCCGTGTGGCTCGGGGTCGCCGGCCACCGCCGGCGCGAGGCCGTGCTCGTCGCCGGCTCGACGATCGGCGCGCTGGTGCTGGGCCCGCTGCTGAAGGTCGTCATCGAGCGGGCACGGCCGGACGACGGGCACCTGGTGCCGGTGCACAGCTGGGCCTACCCGTCTGGCCACTCACTGACGTCGACCGTGGTGCTCGGAGTCCTGACCGCGCTCGCGGCGAGCCGCCTCGCGACCCGGACCGCTCGCCTGGCGGTGGTGGCGGCCGGCCTGATCCTCGTCGTGGCGGTCGGCGTCAGCCGCATCTACCTGGGCGTCCACTGGCCGACCGACGTCCTGGCCGGCTGGCTGATCGGCGGGCTGTGGCTCGCGACCTGCCTGCTGGTGCACGACTCGGGCGTGCTCAGGCGCACCGGCCCGCCATGATGACGCGTGATCCGCGTGCCGGTCGCGGTGTACCGCCACACCGGCGACCACGAGGGCGACGCCGAGCAGCTCGGCCACGGTCGGCACCTGGGTCAGCACCACGACGCCGATGACCGTCGCGGTCGCCGGGAGGAGGACGACCAGCAGCGCGTACGTCCCGCGCGAGAGCCGGGCCATCGCCAGCTGGTCGCACACGTACGGGATCACCGACGAGGACACGCCGACACCGATCCCCGCCAGCAGCGCCACCGGATCGGCGAACGCCGGCGCCGCGTCGGCGAGCCCGATCGGCAGCGCCACCACCGCGGCGATCAGCATCGCGAGCGCGAGCCCGTCGATCCCGCGCACTCGCGGGCTCCGCGCGACCCGGTGCCCCAGCACGATGTACAGCGCGAACAACACCGCGTTGGCCGCCGCGAACCCGAACCCCAACGGCGACGCGACCAGCCGCCCGTCGTTCAGCACGTACACCCCGCCGGCCGCCAGCAGCACCGCCACCGCGTTGCGGCCGGTCCGGGTCGCGACGGCCGCGAGCGCGATCACCGGCAGGAACTCCACGGCCGCGACCGTGCCCAGCGGCAGCCTGTCGATCGCCAGGTAGAAGCAGGAGTTCATCACCGCGAGCACCGTGCCCCAGCCGACCACGAGCCACCGCGTCGTCCGGTCCAGCGACCGCCACACCCGCCACGGCCGGCGCCACAGCGCGAAGATCGCCGCGGCCGATGCGATCCGCAGCCACGCGACCCCGAGCACGTCGACACTCGCGAACAACAGCACCGCGAACGCCGGGCCGAGGTAGTGGAACACCGCGCTGACCACGAAGTACGCGTGCGGTGGGAGCCGACTCATCGAGAGCTATTCTCGAAGGCGCGAGTCACAAAGCACAGCGTGGATCGACGGGATGGAGCGCCGAATGCCTTCGATCAGGCCGGCCAGACCGCCAGTGGGCTTACCGAACAGCGATCTCGACGACGTGAACCGAAGCATCCTGCGCGCGCTCGCCGAGAACCCCCGGCAGAGCACCGCCGAGCTGGCCCGCACCGTCGGCATGTCCCCGCCCGCTGTGCGCGAGCGGGTCGGCCGGCTCGAGCGGGCCGGCGTCATCCGCGGCTACCGGCTCGACCTCGACCCGACCGCGATCGGGCTGCCGGTCACCGCCTGGGTGCGCATCCGCCCGGGTCCCGGCCAGCTGCCGAAGATCGCCGAGCTCGCCCGGAGCACGCCTCAGGTCAGCGAGTGCCACCGCGTCTCCGGCGAGGACTGCTTCCTGATCAAGGTGCACGTCCCGTCCGTCGAGGAGCTGGAGGGCGTGCTCGACGCCTTCCTCCTCTTCGGACAGACGACGAGCTCGTTCGTCGTCGCCACCCCGGTGGCACCCAGGCCACCGGGTCTCGGCCAGCAGGCTAGTGCTCCGTGACCCGCAGCTCGACGTCGACGTTGCCGCGGGTGGCGTTCGAGTACGGGCAGACCTGGTGCGCCGCGGCGACGAGCTTCTCGGCGGCGTCGCGCTCGACGTCGGGGAGGTCCACGACGAGCGTGACGGCGAGCCCGAACCCGTCGCCGTCCGGCCCGATGCCGACCTCGGCGCGGACCGACGAGTCGCGTACCCGTACCTTCTCCCTCCGGGTGACGAGCCGCAGCGCGCTGTGGAAGCAGGCGGCGTACCCCGCGGCGAACAGCTGCTCGGGGTTCGTGCCGGGGCCGCCCGCGCCGCCGAGCTCCTTGGGCATGCTGAGCTCGTGGTCGAGCACGTCGTCGTCGGACCGGACGTGGCCCTGGCGGCCCGATCCGGTCGAGGTCGCCTTCGCCACGTACAACGTCTGCACGGTGATGTCTCCTCCTGGTTCGGGCCGGGCGGCGGGGTCAAGCGGCAGGGTCAGAGCGGCAGGGTCAGGTGGCGGTCTCGGGCAGTCGGTCGCGCAGTTGGCGGAGCCGTAGCCCGAGCACGACGAGCACCACGCCCCAGGCGATCGCGAACGTGGCGATGGCGATCAGCAGGGCGATCGCGCCCTCGGCCGGCTGCACGATCAACAGCAGGCCGAGGACGAGCGTGACCACGCCGCAGACCGCGAGGAACCACTCGCTGCTGATGACCTTGCGCAGCCGGATCGCGGCGGCGACCTGCACGGCCCCGGCGACGATCGCCCAGACGGCGATGACGACGAGCAACACGACGACCGTGATCCGCGGCCACACGAACGAGATCACGCCGGCGGCGATGCCGAGCACGCCGAGCGCGATCAGGTACGTCCGGTCGCTCCCACGCCCCATGCCCAGGACGATCGAGGTGATCCCGTCGAGGAGCATGTACGCGCCCCAGAGCACGGCGAGCGCCAGCACGGTGATCTCCGGCCAGGCGATGGCGACGATTCCGAACCCGACGGCGACGACCCCGCGCAGCACGACCAGATGCCAGCGGCGGCTCAGCAACTCCAGCACGCGCTCATCTTCGACCCGCCCGGGTGTCCCGGCAACCGCTCAGCGGAGTCCGGCGTCGTGCATCAGCAGGGCGATCTGCGTGCGGTTGCCCAGTTCGAGCTTGGTGAGGATGCGGGTGATGTGTGCCTTCACCGTCGCCACCGAGACGAACAGCCGCTCCGCGATCTCCGCGTTCGTCCGGCCCTCGCCCACGGCGAGCGCGACCTCGTGCTCCCGCCCGGACAGGGCGGTCAGCGCGGCACGCGCCCGGTCGTACGCGCCGGCGTCGGTGGCCGCGCGGTCCATAAGCCGGCGGGTGATCCGCGGGGACAGGATCGGTTCGCCCGCGGCGACCTTGCGCACCGCCTCGGCGATCTCCGCGGGCGGCGAGTCCTTGAGCAGGAAACCGGACGCGCCCGCGCGCAGCGCGCGGAGCACGTTCTCGTCGGTGTCGAACGTCGTCAGCACGATCACCTCGGGCGGGTGTGCCCGGGCCCGCACCCGCCGGGTCGCGGCGATGCCGTTCACGCGCGGCATCCGGACGTCCATCAGCACGACGTCGGTCGGGTGCGCGTCGAGCGCCGCGGGCACCGCGTCGCCGTCGGCCGCCTCGCCGACCACGGCCACGCCGTCGGCGCCGTCGAGCATCATGGTCAGCCCGGCCCGCACGAGGGCGTCATCGTCGACCACCAGCACCCTGATCTGTGTCATCCTTCGCCCACCGGCTCGCTCACGGGTGGCCACGGTAGCCAGGCGTGCAACCGGAACTCCCCGGTGTCCGCGACGTGGTCGAGTCGCCCGCCGGCGAGGCGCACCCGCTCGGTGAGGCCGACGAGCCCGCGGCCCGCACCCGGGATCACCGGTGTGGCAAGGGGTTCGCGGGGGATCGGGTTGCGCACGTCGATCTCCAGCCGGGCGCCCGGGGTGCCGTCGAGCGCGATGCGCACCGGCTGGCCCGGGGCGTGCTTGCGGGCGTTGGTCAGCGCCTCCTGCAGGACGCGGTAGGCGGTCCGGCCGGTGCGGCCCGGCAGCGTGGCCGGGTCGGCGACCTGGTCACGCACCTCGACCGGGGTGCCGACCGCGCGGGACTCCTGGACGAGCCCGGGCAGGTCGGCCAGCTCGGGCACCGGCCGGTCCCGCTCGCCGGTGTCCGCACCGGCCGGCTCGTCGTGCAGCAGGGCGATGACGTCGCGGAGGTCGTCGAGGGCCTGGCGCACGCTCGTCCGGATCACGCCGGCCGCCTGGGCCAGCCGCTCGGGCGGGGCGTCGGGCCGGTACTCGAGGGCGCCGGCGTAGGTCGCGAGCAGCGACAGCCGGTGGGCGAGCACGTCGTGCATCTCGCGGGCGATGCGGGTGCGCTCAGCCGCGCGGACGGTGTCGGCAACAAGCGCCTGCTCGCGCTCGGCGGCGAGGGCCTGCTCGTGCCGGTTCGCCGTCAGCTCACGACGTGCGCCGATGTAGAAGCCGGTTACCGCCGCTGCGCCGTAGACGACAGGAGCAAGCACCAGGCTGGCGACCACCTGCCACGGCGCGTCGTCGGGCGAGCGCGTCGGCAGGTCTAGCG
>NZ_JBOHGB010000173.1:0-14243 GCF_050699935.1 Actinophytocola sp. | reverse complement strand
CCACCACGCGGCGCGCCGATCCCGACCGTCGGCGGGCGGGCGGCCCCGGTCGCGTCTGGTTCGGCGGCGTCGGGTTCGGCGTCGTCCGGCCACAGTGCCGGGGTCCAGCCATCCGGGCCGGGTGCGAGATCGTCCGCCACGCGCCGCGTCGGGTCCTCGATCGCCTCGCCCGGGCCGGCCAGCAGCGCCCGGTAAAGCTCGCAGCGCTCGGTCAGCTCCTCGTGCGTCCCCGTGTCGACCACCCGGCCGCGGTCGAGCACCGCGATCCGGTCGGCCAGGGCCAGCGTCGAGCGGCGGTGTGCGATCAGCAGCGTGGTGCGGTCGCGGGTGACCGCACGCAACGTGTCGTGGATCGCCGCCTCGGTGGCCGTGTCCACGGCGGACGTCGCGTCGTCGAGCACCAGCACGCGAGGGTCGGACAGCAGCGCGCGGGCCAGCGCCACCCGTTGCCGCTGCCCGCCGGAGAGCGTGAGCCCGCGCTCGCCGACGACCGTGTCGTAGCCGTCCGGCAGTGCCGCGATGAACCCGTCGGCCTGCGCCGCCCGGGCCGCCGCCCGCACCTCCTCGTCGGTGGCGTCCGGCCGGCCGTAGGCGATGTTGGCGCGCACCGTGTCGGAGAACAGGAACGCCTCCTCGAACACCACCCCGACCGTGCCGCGCAGCGATGCCAGCCGCAGCTCGCGGATGTCCACGCCGGCGACCGTGATCGAGCCGGAGTGCACGTCGTAGAACCGGGGCAGCAGCAGCGACACCGTCGACTTCCCGGACCCCGCCGTGCCGACCAGCGCCAGCGTCTCGCCCGGACGGACGGCCAGTGAGATCCCGTCGAGCACCGGCTCGCTGCGGGTGTAGCCGAACGTCACGCCGTCGAGCCGGACCTCGACCGGGCCGGCCGGCACGTCGACCGCGTCCGGCGCGTCGGTGACCGTGGGGTGCGAGTCGATCAGCTCGTAGACCCGCTCCACGCCGGCCCGCGCCAGCTGGACGTTGACCAGCAGGCCGGACAGGAGCCGGGTCGGGCCGACCAGGTTCGCCACGTAGCTCGCGAAGGCGAGGAACGTGCCCAGCGTGACCTGCCCGTTCATCGCCATGAAGCCGCCGAGCGCGAGCACCGCCACCTGCCCGACGCCCGGCATCGCGACCAACGTGGCGATCGGTCTTGAGGTGAGCCGCGCGGTGCGCATCCGCTCGCCGAACAGCTGCCGGGCCGCCTTGTCGAGCCGGTGGGTCTCCCGTGCCTCCTGGCCGAAGCCCTTGACCACCCGCACGCCGGTGACCGTCTCCTCGACGTGCTGGGCGAGGTCGCCCGCGCGCTGCTGGGCCGACCACGACGCGGGGAACAGCACCTGCCGGCTGCGCACCGCGACGAACGCCACGACCGGCGTGATCACCAGCGCGATGAGCGTGAGCGGCGGGGACAGCCACAGCATCGCGCCTAGCGCGGCCAGTGCGAACACCACGGTGCCGACCGAGAGCGGCACCATCATCAGCAGGCCCTGGACGAGCTGCAGGTCGGTGATCGACCGGGACACGATCTGGCCGGTGCGCAGCGCGTCCTGCTTGGCGCCGTCGAGCCGCTGCACGGCGGCGAACACCTGCTGGCGCAGATCGTGCTGCACGTCCAGTGCCAGCCGCCCGCCGAGGTAGCGCCGCACGAACGCGCTGCCGAAGGTCGACAGCTCCATCACCAGCATGGCGGCGACGAGCCACCAGAGCCGGTTGGTCCGGCCGGCCATCGCGTCGTCGACGACGAGCTTGACCATGATGGGACCGGCCGCCTGGAAGCCGACGCCGATCATCGAGAAGATCAGCGACAGCAGCACCAGCCGGCGGTGCCGCCAGCAGGCAGCGGAGAGCCGGCGGATCCAGCCACGGGAGGGTTCGACGGGCTTGTCGGGCACGAATCCAGATTAGGTCGCCCCACTGACAGTCCGCCGATACCCGCCCGGACCTGGCCGAGCGTGTGTCAGGTGATGTCGCGGCGCTGGTTGCGGATCAGGCCCGTGCCGAAGAACAACGCCGTCCAGCCCAGGAAGATCAGCCCGCTGACCCACAGCGAGAACGCGCCCGGCGCGCCCGCACCGGCACGCGCGATCGTGTCGAAGTCCTCCCGCTGCTCCGGTGTCGGCTGCTCGTTGACCAGTTGCTGGATTTGGTCGAACAGCAGCTGCGCCGCGGTCGAGCCGGTCAGGCCGTTCGCCGAGCCGTTCGGCATCACGCCCGCGACGTGCGAACCCTCCGTGGACACCGTGATGATCAGCTCGGCGACCGGGCCGACCAGCGCCGCGTACAGCAGCAGGATCACCAGCGTCGCCACGGGTGAACCGAGCAACGCGCCGACGCCCATGCCGAGCAGGGTCCACAGGATGCAGGAGATGATGCCGGTGAGCAGGATGATCATCCAGTCACTGGCGTCGGGCAGCGCGCCGTCGCCCGTGCCGATCAGCACCCCGAGGCTCGCGGCCAGCGCCACCACGATGCCGTAGACGACGCCCCACACCGTGTAGACGATGGCCTTCGCGCCCAGCACCGAGGCCCGGTTGGGCGCGGTCAGGAAGCTCGTCGTGATCGTCTTACGGTTGATCTCGCTCGCCAGCGCTAGGGCGCCGAACGTCATCGGGAACAGGGTCGCGAAGTTCATCGCCCTGGTCAGCGCCAGCGAGGACAGGGACAGCTCGGCGTCATTGATGCCGGCGAGGTCCAGCGCGTCCTCGATCTCGCCCGCCACGTCGGTGAAGAAGATCGCGGACAGCCACGCCCAGCCGAGCGCGAGCGCCACGGCTGGGATGAGCAGTGCCCACCACAGCTTGGTGGTGAGGATCTTGCGGAACTCCGCGTTGATCAGCCGGCCCATCAGGCGTTACCTCCGCTTCCACCCTGACCGGGCTGCTGCTCCTGCTCCGACTGCGGAGCCTGTGGTGGCTCTGGTGGTTGCGGTGGCGGTTGCTGTTGTGGCTGCTGGGGTTGGACCTGCTGTTGGGGTTCGCTCGGTGGTCCCCAGCCGCCCGGCGGCGTGCCCTGTTGGGGTGCCTGCTGGGGTCCGCTCGGTGGTCCCCACCCGCCCGGCGGCGTGCCCTGCGGCGGTGCGTACCCCTGCTGCTGCGGGTAGCTCTGCTGGCCCGGCTGCTGGTACTGCTGGGGCTGGTGATAGCCGGGCTGTTGCGGGTAGCCCTGCGGCGGCATCTGGTAACCGGGCTGCTGGCCAGGTTGCTGGTAGGCCTGCTGTTGGTACGCCTGTTGCGGGTAGCCCTGCTGGGGCATCGGCTGGCCGACCGGCTGCGCGTAGCCGCCTGGTGGGACCGGCGGCAGCTGGCCTTGCGGGACCTGGCCGGGCGCGGCGAACTGGCCGCTGGTCAGCTGGAAGAACAGCTGCTCGAGGTCGGCCTTCTCCTCCTGCACGCCGTACAGCGCGACGCCGGCCTTCGCGGCCACGTCGCCGATCTGCTGGACGGTGGCGCCGACGACCGCGACCTTGCCGTCGGGCATCGGCTGGATGTTGGTGATCTGTGCTTCCTGCAGCGCGGTGGCGAGCTTGCCCACGTCGGCCGGCTGCACGATCACCCGGCTCTGCTGCGACTTCCGCAGGTCGTCGAGCATGCCGTAGTACATGGTCTGGCCGCGGCTGATGATCACGACCTGGTCGATGGTCTGCTCGACCTCGGCGAGCAGGTGGCTGGAGATGAGCACCGTGCGGCCGCTGCTGGCGAACGCCTTGAGGAACGTGCGCAGCCAGGCGATGCCCTCCGGGTCGAGGCCGTTCGCCGGCTCGTCGAGCACCAGGACCTGCGGGTCGCCGAGCAGCGCGGTGGCCAGCGCCAGCCGCTGCTTCATGCCCAGCGAGAACCCGCCCGCCGCCCGCTCGCCGGCCGAGCCGAGGCCGACGAGGTTCAGCACCTCGTCCGCGCGCTGGTCCGCCACGCCCATCGCCGCGGCGTAGACCCGCAGGTGGTTGCGGGCGGTCCGGGAGGGGTGGAATCCCTGCGCCTCGAGCACCGCGCCGACGACGCGCGCGGGGTTGCCGAGGTGATGGAAGGGCTGGCCGTTGATCGTGGTCCAGCCGGCGGTCGGGGCGACCAGGCCGAGCAACATGCGCAGGGTCGTGGTCTTGCCCGCGCCGTTCGGGCCGAGGAAGCCCGTGACCGAGCCCGGCTCGACGTGGAAGCTCAGGTTCTGTACCGCCGCCACATTGCCGAAGTTCTTGCTGAGGTTCTGCACCACAATGCGGCCGCTACCGTCCTGCACGGTCCCCTCCTACCTGCCGACTCGTGCCGGACATCTTGCCCCAATGGCTGTTCGGCCGTGTCGGCAACCGTCCGGTTCGCGATCGAGCACGTCCCGTGCCGGGCGTTCACGCGGGCATAGCTCCTGGTCGCGAGCGCGGCGCCGGCCGCGGCGGCCGCCGCGGTGACCAGGAACGCGGCACGGAACTGGCCGTCGCCGGGGGCCGGGCCGAGCACGAGCGTGAGGACGGAGACGGTGACCGCGGCGGACAGGTACTGCGAGGTCGTGAGCAGCGCGCCCGCGGTCCCCTGGTGCGCGGCGGGGACGTCCTGGGTGCCGATGGTGAACATGGACGGGTAGATCACGCCGTGGCCGAAGCCGGACAGCAGCAGGCCGGGCAGCAGGTCGGCGGCGTAGGAGTCGCCGTGCAGCGCGAGGGAGAGCCAGAGCAGGCCCGCGGTCGCGACGGCGAACCCGCCGGCCAGCACGGTCGCCGGCGAGTACGTCCGCACCGCCCGCCCGGCCGCCCCGTTGCCGGCCGTCACGAGGACGGCGAGCGGCACGAAGGCGAGGCCGGCGCTCAGCGCGTCGTAGTCCTTCATGCTTTGCAGCAGCAGCGTGAGCAGGTAGAACTCCGAGCCGACGCTGGCCATGTAGAGCGCGGTCGCCACCGCTCCCGCGCGCAGCGTCGTGATCCGGCGCAGGGCCGGCTCGATCAGTGGCACGGTCCCCTCGTTGCGTACGAACGTGCCGAACAGCGCCACCGAGAGCACCAGGCTGACCAGCGTCGGCCAGGCCCGCCAGCCCTGGTCGGCGCCGAGCGTGAGGCCGAGGACCAGCGTGAGGACCGTGCCCGTGCCGAGCACCGCCGCCCGCAGCGGGATCCGGTCCGCCGCCGAGACCCCGGCGGCGCGGATCCAGACCAGCGCGCCCACCGCGCACAGCACGGTGAGCGGCACGTTGATGACGAACGTGAGCCGCCACGACGCGGTGGTGAGCAACCCGCCGAGGACCGCGCCCGCGGCCAGGCCCGAGGCGCCGACGGCCCCCCACACGGCGAGCGCGCGGTTGCGTGCCGGGCCGGCGGGGAAGGTCGTGCCGATGAGGCCGATGATCGCCGGCTGCAGCAGCGCGGCGCCGAGCCCCTGGGCACCCCGGGCGGCGAGCAGCACGGTGCCGTCGGCCGCCGCGCCGCCGATCGCGCTCGCGATGCCGAAGAACACGATGGCGCCGATGAACAGGCGTTTCGCGCCGACCCGGTCGGTGAGCCGGCCGCCGACCACGAGGAAGCCGGCGAACAGCACCGCGTACGCGCTGACGATCCACTGCGCGAGGGACGGCTCCAGGTGCAGGTCGGCGGCCACGCTCGGCAGGGCGACGTAGATGATCGAGTAGTCGAGCGCGATGAGGAACTGTGCCACTGACAGCACGGCCAGGGTCGGTCTCATGACCCCATGCTCGAACCTTGACACTAATGTGAAGGAAAGCGTCGTGTGAGGGAGGTCGCGGGGTGCGCATCGGGGACCTGGCGGCGCGGACGGGCGTGCCGACCAGGCTGCTGCGGTACTACGAGGAGCAGCGTCTGCTCAGCCCGTCCCGCTCGGCGAACGGCTACCGGTCCTTCGACGACGGCCTCGTCGGGCGGGTCACGCAGATCCGCGGCCTGCTCGACGCCGGCGTGCCGACCCGGATCATCCGCGAGATCCTGCCGTGCCTGGACGACCCGTGCTCGATCCACGTCACCGACGCGACCCCGGAGCTGATCGCCGACCTCGAGCGGCACCGCGACCAGATGGACGCGAAGATCCAGTGCCTGGCGCGCAACCGGAACGCGATCAGCACGTACCTCCAGGCGGTCCGCAAGGCCACGTAGGTGTACCGGCTAGCGGTCGACCGGGCGGAACGGGTTGCGCAGCGGGTGGGTCCGGGCGCGGTGCGGCAGTCCCTCCCCGATGAGCTGCTCGTGCGCGCACCGCCAGACCTGGCACGGCCAGCGCGGGGAACGCCGTCCCCGTTGGCACGCCTCGCAGCGGCCGTCGGGGTCGACCCGATGGGTCCGCAGCAGCAACCGCCAGCCGTTGGCCAGCCGGCAGATCTCCGTGCGGGCCAAGGGAAGCAGGGTCGAGGCGTCGGCCTGGCCCGCGGCCCGGTCGAGCATGTCGAGGCGGTGCAGCACCGCGCGGCGCACCGTGTCGTCCGTCGTCCACATGCCGGCTCAGACCGCCCGGTCGAGGGCGCGGACCGCGGCCTTGTCCAGGGTCAACCCCAGACCGCGGGCCTGCTGCGCGGACAACACCGCGGCGGCTCCGGGTGGGGGGACCAGGACGACCCTCTCGTCTTCGACCAGGACGGTCAGCGCGCGGTCCCGGCCGAACGGATCGTTGCAGCTGACGGACCAGCGAGGTTCAGTCACCGTTACGACATCGGCGTGCGAAACGGTCGACCGAAGTGGTAATCCTGAACTTCACTCCATTGCCTGGATTCTCACTCGATCGAGAGTGGGCGGCCCGATCCGAGTGAACGTAGGAGTAGCAGTCGCGGCCCGTAGCACTTTGGGCGATCTTGGTGGCGGAAGCCATCTCGTTACCGCAGAAATCTCAAATCGCCGCACCCCGGTTGCAGCGCTGTCGACACGGACGGCATATCCTTCTGTTGGCGGCCCGCTCCCAGTGACCCCCAGGCTGGTTGAGCGGGCCGCCCCCGAGCCCCTTGTTCGGCGCTTTTTCTCGCGCCTTCCCGTTGTTCCGTCTCGTTCTGGGGCGCGCCCCAGAAGCCCCACGGTGCGCGCTCCCCCGGACCCAGCGTGGGCGCTTAGGCGTTGACCAGCAGACGCCTTGGCCCGTTGCATCCGGCGTGGCCGCCTTTTGGGGTGTTCACCGGTGGGCGTCTTGGCTCGGCGCTTGACACTGTGACGTTCTTTGGCTCGTTGTAATGGGCGGCCGACGTTTGTTGCTGGTCAAAGGGTGGGCATGGGAAGAGGCGCTGGGCTACCAGCGCCTTTCCGGTTTCTTCTCTGTGGAGTCGGTGTTGATTAGGTGAGGAATTCGCTCAACTTCGTGTGGGGGAGGGCGTGGGCCTCGGCTACGGGGGCGTTCGTCAGGGCGCCCGCGTGGGTGTTCAGGCCCAGGGCCAGGGCCGGGTCCGCGCGCAGAGCGTCGTGCCAGCCCTGGTTGGCCAGGGCCACCGCGTACGGCAGCGTCACGTTCGTCAACGCGTACGTCGACGTCCGCGGGACCGCGCCCGGCATGTTCGCCACGCAGTAGAAGACCGAGCCGTGGACGGAGTACGTCGGGTCCGCGTGCGTCGTCGGCCGGGAGTCGGCGAAGCAGCCGCCCTGGTCGATCGCGATGTCGACGAGCACCGAGCCAGGCTTCATCCGCGCCACCAGCTCGTTGCTGATCAGCTTCGGCGCCCGAGCACCCGGCACCAGGACCGCGCCGATCACCAGGTCCGCGTCGCGCGCGGCCTCCTCCACGGCGTACCTGTTCGACGTGATCGTGCGGATCTGACCGCGGAACTGCAGATCGATCTGCCGCAGGCGATCCACGTTGGTGTCCAGCACCTGCACGCTCGCGCCCATGCCCAGCGCGATCGTCGCCGCGTTCAGGCCCGCGACGCCGCCGCCGATGACCACCACCCGCGCCGGCGCCACCCCCGGCACGCCACCCGGCAGCACCCCCCGGCCACCCGACGGCCGCATCAGCGCGTACGCGCCCACCTGCGGCGCCAGCCGGCCCGCCACCTCCGACATCGGCGCCAGCAGCGGCAGGGCACCCGAGGGCAGCTGCACCGTCTCGTACGCGACCGCGGTCGTGCCCGCCGCCATCAGCGCCCTCGTCAGCGTCTCGTCCGCGGCGAGGTGCAGGTACGTGAAGAGCACCTGGCCCGCCCGCAGCCGCGGATACTCCTCGGCGATGGGCTCCTTCACCTTCAGCACGAGGTCGCCCTCGGCCCACACGTCGTCCGCCGACGCCAGCACCTTCGCGCCGACCGCGAGGTACTCCTCGTCCTGGATCGACGAACCGGCACCGGCGTCGGCCTCGACGAACACGTCGTGCCCATGCGTGGTCAGCTCGTGCACCCCCGCCGGTGTCAGCGCCACGCGATACTCGTGGTTCTTGATCTCACGGGGAACGGCGACCTTCACGACTTTCCTCCCGACTAGGCCAGATGGGTGTTGCACCAGACAATGGAGTAACTATCCGTGATAGTCATCGTCCTCCGAGCACCAGCCTGGCGCCACTCGCTCGTGCTGCGGGCACAGTCGGCTGGAGGTTGGCTCAACGCCACCGTAACGCCGTGAGCTGGGCGAGCAGCGCCAGCCGCACGTCCGGATCGTCCAGGTCCACGCGGGCCAGCTCGGTCAGCTTCGCCATCCGGTACCGCAGGGTGTTCGGGTGGATCCGCAGGGCCCTGCTCGCGGCCCGCGGGTCGCCGGGATGCCGCAGCCACTCGTACAGGGTGTCCACGTACGAGGTGCCCGAACCCTCGTCCTGCGCGAGCAGCACGGACAGCGGCCCGAAGTCGGTGACGCCCGACCCCACCGCCGCCACCGCCGCCCGGTGCAGCACGAGCACCGGCCAAGCCTGCTCGTGGCTGGCCACCGGCCCGTCCAGCAGCCCGGCGCGCAGCAACGCCAGCGTCTCCTCGGCCAGGTCCCGCGACTCCGCAAGCCCGGTGAGCGGCACCGGCGGGCCGGCCGCGACCAGCGGTGGCGTGCGGTCCTCGGCCAGTGCCGCGCGCAGCGACGGCCAGCCGCCCTCGCCGGGACGGTCCGGCACCACCGCGTAGAGCACGTCGTGCAGCTCCGCCATCGCCGGCCGCCGGCCGACGCCCGCGGTGATCCGCTCCCACAGCGCCAGCCGCATGCCCTCCGCACCCAGCGGGTCGTCCGCCCGGCTCGCGATCGCCACGACCCGGTGCGGCTCGTCGGTCAGGTTCAGCTCCGCCGCCACCAGCCGCACGCTGCCCCGCCCCTCGAGCACGGCCCGCACCAGCTCGGCCGACCGGCGGCGCTCGGCGTCCTCGGTGGCCCGCCGCCGCAGCAGGTGCAGCGCGACCACCGGCGCCGTGTCGGCGAAGGCGGCCGCGCGTTCGTCGGCCACCGGTCCCGCGACCACCGCCCACATCGAGCCGAGCAGCTCGCCGCCCATCCGGATCGGCACGATCAGCCGTGGCAGCGTGCCGTCCTGCTGGGCCGGCACGAAGATCGTCGTGCGGCCGCGGGAGAGCTCGCGGAACACCCCGCGCGAGCGGAACCGCGCGAGCACGTCGTCCGGCACCCGGCGGCCCATGATCGTCGACACGCGTGCCGGGTCCGTGCGGTCCTGGCGGGCGGAGTAGGCGAGCACGCGGGAGTTCGCGTCCTCGATCGTGACCGGCGCGTCGACGACCGCGGCCGCCGCGTCCGCGAGCCGGAACAGGTCGCCCAGGCCGCTCGACCGGGTGTCGTCCTCGAACTCGTCGGCCGCCGCGTCGAGCACCGACCGCAACAGCCACACGAGCTGGGCCCACGCCGCGCCCGAGTGCACCTCGACGACCGCCAACCCGGTCTCCTTCGTCGCGGACCGCGCCGCGCCGCGCGCCGGCAGCGGTGGCTTGAGCAGTACCGCCGCCGCGCCCTGCGCCCCACAGTGTCGGATCAGCTCGACCGCGTCCTTGGCGGTATGCACCGACACGCCGAGGACCAGGTCCCCGTCGCCGACCTGGTCCTTGCGTCCCGGCTCGGCGATGACCACGTCGTTCACGTGGGTCGCCGCGCCGCCGAGCCGGACGTGCAGCAGCGTCGGACCGACCCGGTCCACGACGCCCTGCACGGTGATCACGGGTAGATCGTCCCCCTTGGGGCGAGCCGGGAGCCACCCGGCGGCTACTCGTCGAGCCGGGTCACCAGTGCGCGCAGCGCGGCGATCTCGTCGGCGAGCGCCCGCCGGCCGGCCTGGGTGATGCTCACCCAGGTCTTCGGCCGCCGGCCGTCGTAGCCCTTCTCCATGTCCAGCAGCCCCGCGTCGACGAGCACGGTCAGGTGCCGGGACAGGTTGCCACCGGTGAGCTCGAGCGTGTCCTTGAGGTAGCCGAACTCCACCCGCTTCGTCTCCGACGCGATCGTGAGGATGCCCAGCCGGTGCTTCTGGTGCACGACGTCGTCGAGCCCGTTGGTCGGATGGTCACTCACGGCGTGTTCCGGGCCCTCGTGAGCGCGGTGACCGCGCCGCCGACGACCAGGATCAGGCCGGGCAGCAGCAGGCTCTGTACCGCGTAGACCTGTGCGTCGTCCCGGCCGCTCGCCCAGCCGAGCCATTGGTACAGCTCGTCCAGGTCCCAATCCCACAGCCAGTGGTTGGCGGGGATCGAGGCGATCGTGAACAGCGTGCCGATGACCGCGAGCGGGATGCTGCGCTCCCACCACGCGAGGACCAGCAGCGCGACCGCGATGGCGAGCAGGGCCGAGAAGCCCTTGATCATGTAGACGCCCACGGTGGCGAACGTCAGCGAGGCGAGCAGCACCCCGACGAACACGCCGGCCGCGCGCTGCCGATCCGTCCGTTGTGGACGGAAGGTCCACGCGAGCACGGCCGTGGCCAGCACGGCCGAGCCGAACAGGATCGGCAGGTTCAGCCACGGCGCGGAGTACAGGTTGATCCCCCGGCCGACGTTCGCCGCCAGCTGCTCGAGGACCGGTTGCCACAGCAGGAAACCGGCGAGCACGGCGAGCGCGGCGACGAACGTCCAGCGGGTGTCGGTCTCGATGCCGAGCCGCCGCGCGCGCCGCCGGTACCACCAGCCGGTGATCGCCGTCCCGCCGACGATCGTGAGCACCCAGTACCAGTCGACCAGACCCGGGTACTTGACGTTGCCGAACATCGGCGCGAACTGCGGGAACGGCCCCTGGTCGACGAGCTGGAAGCCGGAGGTCCCGTCCGTGGAGTTCACGATGGGCAAGCCCGGGATCGAAACGTAGGTCAGCGGCGCGAGCAGGATCAGCCCGCCGAACAGGAACAGCGGGAACGCGTAGCCGTGCCGGTCCGCACGGACCCGTGCGCGCAACGTTCGCATGTCCTCGAGCAGGTCGGTGGCGGTCGGTTCCGCCCGGCTCGGCGCCGGGCCGTCGTCGTCGGTCATGAGATCCCCAAACTTGATTGCGATGCACATAGATTTGCATCGCAAACAAGACCTGTCAAGATCAGGCGTCGGGTGGGTCTGGCGGATGATCTCCCGCACCCGGCAGCTCCACCTCGGCCCCGCAAGCTCGCTCACGAAGTCATGGTTCGCTCGCAAGCTCGCTCACGAAACAGGCCGCCGCCGACGGCGAGCTCGATGAAGTGGATCGTGCCGACCGGCAGCACGTTGCGGAACACCGCCACCGCGCCGAACGCCGTGCGGTAGCAGGAGATCGCGGCGGTCACGTCGCGGACGAACAGGTGCGGCGTGCGCGCGTGGCTTCATGGCGGGCCTCACGACACCGAGCGTCGCCGGCCGGCGAGCAGGCCCGCCTCGGCCGCGACGTCGACGAGCCGGGCGAGCAACGCAGTCTCGCGGGTGGCCGCGAGGTGGCCGAGGTCGGTCAGGCGGTAGTAGCGGCGGCGCGCGTCGTGCGGCTCGTCGCTCTCCCCGCCCGCGACCTCCTCGACGAGGCCGTCCGCCACGAGGCGGGCGATCGTGCGGTACAGCGTGCCGGGGCCGAGCTGGACCGAGCCGCCGGTGACCTCGTCGATGAACCGCATGACGGCGTAGCCGTGCGTCCGCCCGCCGGCCAGCGCGAGCAGGACCTGGTAGCCCGCGGGGGTCAGCGGTGGCGGGTTGCCCTCTGTCATGTCCACATAATACAGTCCAGCATTGTTATATCTGATGTGGTTATATCCAGGAGGTGGACGATGATCAGCGGTGTCAACCAGGTCGTGCTCTTCGTCGACGACCAGGAACGCGCCAAGCAGTTCTGGGTAGACACCATGGGCTTCGAGCTCGCCGACGACGCGCCGTACGGCGAGGAGCGCTGGCTGTCGGTGCGGACGCCGGACGGTGCGGTCAAGCTCGTGCTCAGCAAGCGCCAGCCGGGCTGGTCCATGGGCGAGGTGCGCGATGGCACGCCGACCTCGTCGGTGTTCTTCTACACCGACGACGTCGAGGCGACCTACCGGGAGCTGTCCGCGAAGGGCGTGAAGTTCCCCGCGCCGCCGACGAAGCAGTTCTTCGGCTGGTGGTCGATGTTCGAGGATCCGGACGGCACCCGCTACGCGCTCGGCGAGCGGTGGGGCAGCGACAACAAGCCCGACACCGATTAGCTGAGCGCGGCCGCGACCAGGTCGGC
This sequence comes from Actinophytocola sp., assembly GCF_050699935.1. Lineage (NCBI taxonomy): Bacteria > Bacillati > Actinomycetota > Actinomycetes > Pseudonocardiales > Pseudonocardiaceae > Actinophytocola > Actinophytocola sp. Next base: position 1,714 of record NZ_JBOHGB010000173.1, on the reverse strand, counting down.
GACGTAGGCCTGGCCCTTGGCGTTGGGGTGGAGCGGCACCGACAGCGACTCGGGGATCAGGCCCTCGACGTACTTGTCGTCCGAGCACACGTCGTGGCCGAGGAGGTCGCCCGCGTTGACGAACACCGCGCCGTTGGCGGCCGCCTGCGCGGCGAGCATCGCGTTCAGCTGGTGCTGCACGCCGTCGAAGTAGGGCACGTCGCCGCCGGCGAAGGGCACGATCGGCCAGCAGCCGTCGGTCGGCGGCAGGATGCGCAGGTAGCCGACGACCACGACGGTGGCCTGCGGCGCCCGCTCGTGGATGCCGTCGAGCACCGCGTCGACCGGGCCGGCCACGGCGTTGATCCGCTCGGCGAGCTCGTCGGTGCCGCCCTCGGTGAAGTGGTCCTCGCACGGCGAGCCGAACGGGTTGGTGAAGCTCTTCTCCGCGCACGTCTTCGCGATGTCGCTGAAGCCGATGTCATTGCCGCTGATGGAGAGCGTCACCAGGCTCGTGTCCGGGGTGAGCGCGTCGAACTGCGGCGCGTTGTCGCCCCCGGTCACCGACTGCGGCTGTGTCATGTGGACGGTCTCGGCGCCGCCGCAGGTCGCGTCGACGAACGTGCCCGCGCCGAGCCGGGCCGCGACGCCGGACGGGTAGTTGTCGGTGGCACGGGCGCAGCCGATGGGGTCGCCGTGGATGTTGTCCAGCGAGCCGACGGCGGCGAAGGAGTCACCGAGCGCCACGTACTTCCCGACAGCCGGGGCGGCGCTGGCGGATCCGGAGAGGGCGACGGCGGCGACCGTGGCGATCGCGGCGGCGGTGGTGAGCAGGGGCAGTAGCCGGCGCATCGGAGACTCCAGTGTCTCGAATTCTCTACTCGTCGGTAGACAACCACTAAGACAATGCGCGGTCGGTGAATTGCTGTCAATCCAACGAAAGTGGGGGGACCTTGGTCAGGACAGCGCGGTCGTGATCCACTCGGCGACCGGCAGATCGCGGCTCGTGCATTCGGCGGACAGCCGGATGGTCCACCGCAGTGCCTGCACCATCAGCGTCACCATCTCGTCGGGCGCGGCGTTGGCGAGCGCGATCTCGATGTGGGTCTTCGCGGCCTCGGTGTCGCCGTGCACCTCGGCCAGCAGCGTGCGCACGGCCGTGCGGACCGGCGGGTCCGCCTCGTCGATCGGCACCTCCTGGCCGTCGTTGTCGAAGACCTGCATCTTCACCGGCGCGGTGCCGCCCGAGCCGAGCGCGGCGACCATCGCGCTGCACTCGTGGAACAGCAGCAGCATCAGCTCCTGCGCGTCCTCGACGCCGGCCGGACCCGCCCGGAACGCCTCGGTCACCCGCTCCGCCGCGTCCTCGTCCGGCCCGGCGTTCATCGCCGCGAGCGCCTGGCTCGCGGTCTCGACGATGCGCCTGTCCCGGTCGGGGTCGCTGTTCGGGTCCACGGCCACATCTTCCACCAGTCGCGGTCGAACCGGGCTCAACCGGTGGTGACGGGTCGTGTCAGACCGGTCAACGTCATCAGGTCGCCGACGGCGACGGGAGGACCGAACACGCTGCCCTGCAGGGTCGTGACGCCCGCATCGGCCCACCACCTCGCCTCGGCCTCGGTACGCACGTCGAGCACCGAACACTCCCGGCCGCCGGCCACGACAGCGCGCACCAGCCGCTCGGTCTCCGCGCGCAGCACCTCGCTCGCGGTGTCGCGGCCGGCCGCGCCGGCGC
>NZ_JBOHGB010000172.1:0-14362 GCF_050699935.1 Actinophytocola sp. | reverse complement strand
TGCCGAGTCTGCCGACGAGGACGAGTAGTCGTAGTGACTCGATGTCCAGTTCGCTCATAGCCACGGGGCATGACCTCCTAGTCCGTTGCCGGGTAGCGGGTTCGCCGGTGTCCATTCAGGATTGTGGGGTGACGTCGCCGGTCCGTTCCGTGTCGACCCTGGCACCCGCGCTCGGCGTGACGTTCGCCGCGGTCGCGATCTCCTATGTGGTCAACCTGGTCCTGCCGGTCGTCAGCGTGCTCACCGCGGCGGTCGTGCTCGGTGTCGCGGTCGGCTCGACGCCGGTGCTGCCCGAAGCCACCCGCGCGGTCATCGCGCGGCTGACGAAGCGGATGCTCCGCGTCGGTGTCGTGCTGCTGGGGTTGCAGCTCGCGCTGCCGGTGGTGCTCGACCTCGGCGCCGGTCTCATCGTGGCGATCGTGCTCACGGTCGCGGTGACGTTCCTGGGCACCGTCTGGCTCGGCCGGCTCATCGGGGTCCCGCGCGGCCTGTCCCTGTTGGTGGGCACGGGTTTCGGCATCTGCGGTGCGTCGGCCGTGGCCGCGATGGAGGACGTCGTGGAGCGGGAGGACTCCGACGTCGCGACCGCGATCGCGCTGGTGACCTGCTACGGCGGCCTGGCCATCGCGGCGGTCCCGCTGATCGGCCGCTGGCTCGGCCTGGCCCCGCTGGACGTCGGTGCGTGGTCCGGGCTCGCGGTGCACGAGGTGGCCCAGGTGGTCGCGGCGGCGACGCCGGCGGGTGCGGCCGCCGTGACGCTGGCCGTGGTGGTCAAGCTCAGCCGGGTGGTGCTGCTCGCGCCGATGGTGGCGTTGGTGAGCGTGCACGAGCGGCGGAGGAGGCCGCGGCGGTCCGACGGGTCTCGCCCACCGCTGGTGCCGATGTTCGTGCTGGGCTTCCTGGCCGCGACCGTCCTGCGCAGCACGAACGTGGTGCCGGCCGGGGCGCTGGACGTCGCCGCGGTCGCCTGCACGCTGCTGCTCGCGGGCGCGCTGTTCGGGCTGGGCTGCGCGGTGCGGATCGGCCGCCTGGTACGCACCGGCGGCCGGGCGCTGCTGCTCGGTCTGCTGTCGACACTGCTGGTCGGCACGACGTCGCTCGTCGGGCTCGCCATGCTGGCCTGAGTCATGCGTCCGCCTCGGCCGGCCCGGGCGACTCGACGAGGCGGTCGGCCTCGGCGCGGGTCAGGCCGCCCACCCTGGCGTGCACCCGGCCCCGGCTCGTGACCGCCACGGCGATCAGCAGCTCACGTGGCCGCGGCGCGTCCGGCACGCGCAGCGTCACGGTGTCGTAGTGCGAGCGGACGTTGAGGTGGTCCCGGTAGGCGATCGGGATGTCGAGGCTCTCCCCGGCACCGCCGACCTTCTTCGTCGACGCCAGCCACGCCCGCCCACCGCCGACCCCGCGCCGCAGGCCGTCCCCGAACCTCGTGGTCAGGCAGGCCGCCACGTGCTCCTGCTCGCCCTCGACCCCGCACATGCCCGCCTTGCCGTACCCCTCGACCGCCCGGCCCGCCAGCAGTGCGCGCGCCCGGCGACCCAGCTCCTCGCCCAGCACGTCGCTCGGCTCGACCAGCTCGCCGAGGTCCTCGACGTACCGGCCGGCCACCGGGTTCGCGACGACCGCCGCGGCGACCGCCCGGCGCAGCGGCTCGCCCGGGGGCGGTCCGCCGTCGTGGACGATCTCCTCGACCTGCTCGATCCACTTGCGTACGGCGAAGCGCACGGGTTCAGACGAACGACGGCCGCCGCTTGAGCTGTTCGACGTCAAAGCCGGCCACCTCCCGGTAACGGTCGATGATCGCCCGCAGCTCGCTGGCCGGGATGACGTCGTTGATGTCGTCGAAAGGCTTGTCGCCACTGCGTTCGTAGACCTCGCGGAGGATGGCGTCGGGTGGGTTCGTCCTGTTCATCCGCACGACGTCAGCCGTCGCCGGCAGGCGGGTCGCCTCGTACTCGGCCAGCGCGGCCGGGCCGACACCCCGCCGCTTCAGGCGGCCGGCGAGGAAGCGGGCGTCCAAAATGGCCTGACCGGCTCCGTTCGAGCCCCGCGGCGTCATCGGGTGCGCGGCGTCGCCCGCGAGCGTGGCGCGCTCGAAGGTCCACCGGTCCAGCGGGTCCCGGTCCACCATCGGGAACACGAGGACCGGGTCGGCAGAGCGCAACAGCTCGGGAACGTCCAGCCAGTCGAAGTGCCAGTCGGCGAACGGGGGGAACCAGTCCTGCGGCCTGGCCTCCTTGGTCCAGCTGTAGGAGTTCGGATGCGGGCGCTTGAGCGTGGCGACGAAGTTGACGAGCTGGCGGCCCTCGCCGTCGACGTCGTCGCGGATCGGGTAGACGATCAGCTTGCCCACGTCCATCCAACCGATCCGCGCGGTGTTGGCGCCGCTGAGGAACGGCGGGAACGGCGCGGCGGCGCGGTAGCTGGTCAGTCCTGAGTAGACCGGATCGCCCTCGTCGGGGTGGAACTGCCCGCGCACCGCGGAGTGGATGCCGTCACAGGCGACCAGGATCGAGCCGCGCACCGGGGGCAGCTCGGCGCCGTCCGGGTCCTGGAAGTGCGCGGTCACCGACCCGGAGTCCTGCTCGACGCGGACGCACCGGTGCCCGGTGACGACGCTGTCCGGGCCGAGCCGGTCGAGGACCGCGTCGAGGAACACCGTCTGCATGTCGCCGCGGTGGATGGAGAACTGCGGCCACGGGTACCCGGCCGACTCCCCGGCGAGCTCGGTGAAGATGTGCTGGCCGAACCGGTTGAAGTAGGACGCGTCCTTGGTGCGCACCGCGCGGGCGTCGAGCGCCGCGAGGAGCCCGAGCTGGTCGAGCTCCCGTACGGCGTGGGGGAGGAGGTTGATGCCGACGCCCAGCGGTGCCAGCTCGGGCACCGCCTCGTAGACCCGGCAGTCGACGCCGATCTCGTGCAGGCTCAGGGCGAGCACGAGTCCCGCGGCCCCGGCGCCGACGACGATCACCTCGGTGGTAGTTCCGCCTCCCCGGAATCCTGTTCCGCCTCTCCGCAATTCGATGTGTTGGTTGCGTTGGGGAGCGGGAGGCTCTTGTTGGGCACGTGCTTGTGGCTGGCTTGCGTCACGGTCCCCTGAGGTGCGGGGGGGAAGCCCCTCGCCCTGATTTGATCTTGAGGTGGACGCGACGGGTGTCATGTTGGTTCACCCTCCTCATCACGGGTCGTGCCTCGTGCCGGTGCGACTCGCAGCGGTTCGTAGACCCAGCGGCGTGAGCGACCGAACCACGGTTCCCGCACCAGGGCGCTGCGCAGCGGGGCGGCCCTGGCCGCGGCACGTTCCGGCGAGTCGATCGCGGCGAGGTCGGTGAGGAAGTGGAAAGTGATGTGCGTCCACGGCCCGCCGGCCGCGTCGACCACCACCAGCCGGTGCACGCCGGCCCAGCCGTCGGCGGCCATGAGCATGTCGGTGTGCTCCCGCTCGTACCACTCGTCGTACGCGGCGACCCGGTCCGGTGGTACAGGGAACGCGACGACGTAGAGGTAGGCGTTCTCCGGTGCCGAGCCGACCCCGGACTGGACCGTGCAGGTGAAGCGGGTGAACCCGGTGACCGCGTCCAGCATCGCGGTGGTGCGCTGCGACGGTGCTGCCCGCAGGCGCCGGTAGCCGTCTGTGTCGAAGGCGTCCAGCCCGTCGACGTGGTAGACGGCCACGTACTCGCCGGTGCCCTCGGCCGACCGGTAGCGCCGCGCGCTCCGGAAACCGGGCAGGGCGAGCCTGGCCGGCACGTGTTCCCCGTCGTACCAGGAGTTGAACTCCGTGTCCGCGGCCGCGGGCGGGGTCATCTGGGAGAACAGCAGGGCGGTCATGTGTCGTGTCCTTTCGAGACGCTCCGGTCCCGACAGCCGTGCGTCACTCGGCGTGGAACTAGGGCTGCTTGGTCTTCAGCGACTGCACGGCGGCTTCCATCGCCTTGGCCATGTGCGCGGCGTACGCCTCCATGGCGGCGGGTCCGTCTCCGCGCCGGATCGCGGTCATGACGAGCTCCAGCTCCCGCAGGCCCTCCCCGAGCCGGCCGGCGTGGGAGTAGGACAGCAGCCGCACGCTGGTCGTCCGGGCGTAGAGCTTGTCCGCGACGTCGGAGATCACGTCGTTGCCCGCGATGGCGAACAGCGCGCGGTAGAACGCCTGCTTCTCCCGCATGGCCAGGCTCACGTCGCCGGTGGCATGGGCGGCCTTCAGCACCTCGAACGCCCGCTCCAGGTCGGCGAGACCGTCCTCGGTGACGTTCTTCAGGAACAGCGTGATCGCCAGCTGTTCCAGCGCCTCGCGGACCGCGTAGAGGTCGCGGATCCCCTTCTCGTCCACCTCGGCGACCGCGGGTCCCTGGCCGGGCTTGACCGTGACCAGCCCCTCGGTCTCCAGCTTCCGAAGGGCCTCGCGGAGTGTGGAACGGCTCGCGCCCATCATGTCGCAGAGCACCCGCTCCACGAGACGCTCGCCGGGCGCGAAGGTGCCGTCCATGATCATCTTGCGAAGCAGGTCGGCCACCTGGGTGCGAATCGGGGCGACTGTCCTGGTCAGCTCGATCGGGGGCTTGCCCGTGGTCATGTCCAACACCATCCTTCACACGTGGCTGGCCGAGTCGGCCTCGGTACCCATACCAGACCTGTCCGGCACGCGGGAACGTCATCGGTGTGCGTCCTCTCGCTCGGAACCGGCCGGCGCGTCCGGCCCGCCCGGATCGGCCGGCCCGTCGGGGGTCGTCCGGCGGCGCCGCACCCGTGCCCGGACGGCCGGGACACGCATGGCGAGCCAGCCGGCCAGCACGGCGAGCAGCAGCACGCCCAGCGCGATCGAGTACGGCCGGCCGAGGATGAACGCCGGGTCCTCGCTGGAGATGATCAGCGTCTGGCGCAACGAGTTCTCCGCGAGCGGTCCGAGCACGAAGGCGACCACGGAGGCGGCCGGCGAGTAGCCGTGGCGCTTCATCAGGACGCCGATGATGCCGAGTACCACCATGATGCCCAGGTCGATGTAGCTCGCGCCGACCGCGTAGGTGCCGACGACACACAGGATCACGATGCTCGGGATGAGGAAGGCGTATGGCACCTTCAGGATCTGCACGAACAGCGGGATCGCCGCGATGCAGAACACCAGCAGCGCGACGTTGCCGAGGTACAGGCTGCCGATGACGCCCCAGGCGAAGTCCGCGTGCTCGGTCATCAGCTCCGGGCCCGGGGTCAGTCCCCAGAGGACGAACGCGCCGAGCAGCACCGCGGTGGCCGCGGAGCCGGGGATGCCCAGCGCGAACATCGGGACCATGGCGCCGGGGGAGGAGGCGCTGATCGACGCCTCGACCGACACCAGGCCCGGCATGGCTCCCTTGCCGAACTTGTGCTTGACCCGGGACACCGACTTCTCCACGGCGTAGGCGATGAAGGAGGCGACCGACGCGCCGGCGCCGGGCACGAGCCCGATGAGGAAGCCGATTCCGGTGGCCCGGGGGAAGGCGAAGGCGCTCTCGCGCCAGTCCGCGCGGGAGGGCAGGAAGTTCTTCCGCATGGACGGGGCGTGGATCTTGCCGGTCATGCGGTGCTGGCCGGCGCTGACGTTCTGGAGCACCTCGGCGATGCCGAAGAGCCCGATCACGACGGCCACGAAGCTGACGCCGCTGATCAGTGACGGCTCGTCGAAGGTGAACCGGCTCGCGCCGCTGGCGAGGTCCACGCCGACGGTGCCGAGGCTGAACCCGAACAGCGCCGAGATGGCCCCCTTCACCTTGTCCTGGCCGACGATCCCGATGATGGTGACCAGTCCCAGCAACACGATCAGCAGCAGCTCGCTCGGCCCGAACGACCGCGCGACCTGGCTGATCGGCCCGATCAGCGCGGACAGCAGCACGACTCCGAACAAGCCGCCGACGAAGTTGGCGACGGCCTGGATGACCAGTGCGGGGCCGGCTCTGCCCTGCCGGGCGAGCGGATATCCGTCGAAGGTGGCGGCGACCGATGCCGACTCACCCGGCAGGTTGATCAGGATCGCGGTGATCGACCCGCCGTACATGGCGCCGTAGTAGATGGCCGCCAGCATGATGACCGCGGACGTGGGGTCCATGCCGATGGTCAGCGGGATGAGGATCGCGATGCCGGCCGTCGGGCCGAGGCCGGGCAGGATCCCGACCACGACACCGAGCGACACACCGATCAGCAGGAACAGCAGGTTCTGTGCGGACAGGGCATCGGCCAGCCCGCCGAGCACGTTGTTGACCACACTCATGGCAACCCCGCGACGGTGAACAGGCCGACGGGAAGCGCGGCGTCGAACCACACGCCGAACGCGAGGTAGACGCTCGCGGTCAGCGCGGCGGCGAACGCCAGGTTCGCGACCAGCCGACCCCGGTTGAACCGCAGCAGCAACAGCAGCGCGAACACCAACGTCGGGATGGTCATCCCGACGAGGTACATCCCGACGACGTACCCGGCGAGGAGCACCAGGATGAGCAGCGCGTCGCGGACGTCGACCCGCTCGGCGCGCTTCCGCTCGGCCCCTCGCTCGCGGTAGAGGTTCCACGCGCAGAGCCCGACGAGGACGACGCCCGTGACCCGCGGGAAGAAACCGGGCCCGAACTGGCCACCGTCGGTCAGCATCGGGTACCGCAGCCCGACGGCCAGGAAGGCCACCGAGTAGACGAGGAAGATCGAGGCCGTGACGGACTTGGACATGAGCCTTCCGGCATCGTCCGGCCGCGGTTCGCCCGACATGGGTCAGCCCTGCAGCGCCGACGTGTAGCTGGCGACGGTCTCGTCGAGGTACCCGGCGAAGTCGTCGCCGAACAGCACGCGCTCGGAGATGAAGTTCTCCTCGAGGTAGTCCTGCCACTCGGGCAGCTCGCTCAGCTTCGTCAGCGCGTCCTCCCACCAGGCCACCACGTCGTCGGGCACGTCGGGCGGCATGACCAGGCCACGCGGCTGGCTGACCGTGATGTCGTAGCCGGCTTCGTCGAAGGTCGGCGTGTCCGGCAACTGCTCGAGCCGGTTCTCACCGCCGATCACGAGCGGCCGGATGTCGCCGGACTCGTACAGCCCGTACAGCGAGCTGGCGCTGTGGGACAGGACGTTGACGCTGCCGGAGAGCAGGCTGTTCGCCGCCTCCGGGCCGCTGTCGTGCGCCACGTACTTGAACTTGACGCCCGCGGCTTCGCCGAACTGCTTGAAGGCGATGAAGTCGATCGTCGTCATGCCCGCGCCGCCGACCGTGATCGGTGTGTTCTTGGACGCCTCGATGAGGTCCTCGAGGCTCTGCCACGGCGAGTCCGCGTTGACCCAGACCACGACCTCGTCCGTGCCGAGCAACGCGACCGGGGTGAACTCGGTCGCCTGCCACGTCGTGCTGGCCTGGATGGGCGTCGAGATGAAGCTGCCGCTCGTGGCGGCCATGTCGTAGCCGCTGCCGGTGCGGTTGAACACGTAGCCGTAGCCCTTGGACCCGCTGCCGCCCTCCCGGTTGGTGACGGTGATGTCGCCGGGGTACAGGTCGTTGTCGGTGAGCAGCTTGGAGATCGTGCGGGACATGATGTCCACGCCGCCGCCCGCGCCGAACGCGACGGTCATGTCCAGCGCCTCGGTCGGGTAGTCGGGCTCGGCGGCGGTGTCCTGCGCGGCGGGGTCGTTGCGGGAGCAGGCGGTCGAGATGATCAGAAGGCTGCTCGCGAGCAGTGCGATCGTTCGCTTGTGTCGCATCACATTTCTCCTTCGATGGAACCGGAGACGTGGCCGCCGTGCTGGCTGTGGTGCGACGTCGCGGTGTGCCAGCAGTCGTCGCGGCCGCTCGGTCAGGTCTTGGCGTCGCTGAAGATGTCCTTGCGGAAGCTGTAAAGGACGTTCGGGTCCACCGCGACGCTCACGACGCGGGGCTGGTTGGCCGCGATCGCCTCGCTGAGGCAGTCGGCGAGCTCGGTGCCGGTGGCCGCTCGCCGGCCCCGCACGCCGAAGCCCTCGGCGATCGCGACGAAGTCGTTCGCCGGCAGGTCGGTGCCGATGAACCGGCCTCGGTAGTAGTCGTGCTGGTACGCCTTCTCGGCGCCCCAGGCGTTGTTGTCCATGATGACGAGCACGACGGCGACGTCGTATTCGCGCAGTGTCGCCAGCTCGCTGATCGCGAACAAGGCTCCGCCGTCGCCGATCGTGGCGACGCACGGACGGTCGGGTAACGCGATCTTCGCGCCGATCGCGGCCGGGAAGGCGAACCCGAGTGAGGCGAAGTCGAGCGGGGTGAACAGCGCGGGCGCGCCGTGGAAGTCGAGCAGCTCCGAGGCCCGCAGGCACCACGTTCCCGCGTCCAGGGTGACGATCGCGTTGCGCGGCAGGCATTCGCGCATGACGTGGAAGAACTGGTCGGGGTCGAGGGCCGGGGTCTCGGGTGGCGGTGTGCGGCGGCCGTGCCGCATCGTCGCGACGCGGTCTCGCACGGCCCGCGCCCATCGGGTGTCCGTGCTCGGCTCGGTCGCCGCGGTCTCGGCCAGCAACAGGGCGCACAGCGCGCGGCTGTCGGCGTGCACGGTGTGCGCGCCGGTGACGTACCGGCCGAGCTCGGCGGGGTCGACGTCGGTCTGGACGACGACGGCGTCCGCGGCGAACATCGTCGGATCGAAGAACGTCGAGTTGAACCCGAACCGGGTGCCGATCCCGACGACCAGGTCCGCTTCGCCGATGACCTCGTTCGCCAGCGCGGACCCGCGCGCGCCCATCTGCCCGAGGAACAGCTCGTGGTCGTTGGGCACGGCGTCCCGGTGCCCGGCCGACGTCGTGACCGGGGCCTGGAAGCGGTGCGACAGCGCGAGGACGAGCTCCCCGCACCGGGTCCACTTGACACCCGCCCCGGCGACGAGCACCGGCCGGCGGGCGGTCTCGAGCAACCGCACGAGCTCCGTCGCCGCCGCCTGGTCGACCACGGCGGGCGCCGTGGCCGGCGCGATGCCGGCCCGGTCGACCGGCGCGCACTCCTCGGCGAGCACGTCGCGGGGGATGTTGACGTGCACCGGGCCCATGGGATGGGTCAGGGCGAGCCGGCATGCCCGGTCGACGACGTCGGCGACGCGGTCGCCCCGGTAGGCCGCGAGCACGGCCTTGGTCACCGGCGCCAGCATCGTCTCCTGGTCGACCTCCTGGAACGCGTCGAGCTGCCAGTGCATGGTCGACACGGCGCCACCGATCGAGACGACCGGCGAGCGGGCGGCCTTCGCGGCCGCGAGCCCGCTGACGAGGTTCGTCACCCCGGGGCCGCTCTGCCCGGCCATCACGACGCCCAGCCGCCCGGTGGCACGGGCGAAGCCGTCGGCCATCCCGGCCGCGGCGCGCTCGTCCTTCGCCCCGACGTAGCGAACGTCCTTGCTGTCGAACAGCGCGTCGTAAACCTCCATTGTGGACGATCCGACGAGGCCGAAGATGTGTGTCACCCCGTGTGCGGCAAGCACGTCGATCAGGGCCGCGCCGGCTCTGCTCAATGCCATCTCCTCCGAAGTCGCGTGTGGTCGGTCGGTCACTGCCGCGCCGGACGGATCCGCACGCGGTCACGAGGTCGAGGGGAGACGTCGCTCGGGTCGACGTGGACCCTTCCGTCGATCATCACCAGCGCCACGGCCGGAATGTCCCCGCGCGCCAGCGCTCCTTCCGCGTCGTCGGCGACCGAGCCGAGTGGCGTGTCGATCACGACGAGGTCGGCGGGCTGGCCGACCGCGAGGCGCCCGCCGGAGAGCCCGAACGCGTCGGCGACCCGGCCGGATCCCCATGCCCACGTCACCGCGGGATCGACCTCGCCGAGCGAGCTGAGCTCGGCGACTGTCTTGAGTAGACCCAGCGGCATCACGCCGGTGCCCGTCGGGGTGTCGGTGCCGAGGATCACCCGGTGCGCCGCCCCCGCCTCGCGGACGGCGTCGAGGATCACCAGCGCGGAGCGCAGGCTGCCCGCCTGGACCAGCTGCAGGATGATGCCGGTCTCGCGAACGAGCGTGCGCACGCCGTCGTCGTCCAGCGACGTCGGACCGCCGTTCACGTGTCCCGCGATGTCCGGGCCGAGCTCCATCAGCAGCTCGGCCCCGACCGGCACGCCGTCGGCGGCGGTGGGCCCGCCGGAGTGGGCGGTGACGACGATCCCGTTGCGCTGGGCGTTGCGGACGTCCTCGCGGGCGGCCGCCGGCTCGGGGTAGACGGAGAACCCGTACTTGGCGAGCCGGATGCCCTCGCCGGCGAGCTCGGCCAGGTCCCCGGCGGTCAGGCCCGGCGTGAGCAGGACGACCCCGGCGTTCACCTTCATCCCGCCCGGCCGGTGCTCGCGCCAGGAGCCCGCGGCGAGCCGGGCCAGGCCCTTGACGCTCTCGGGATCGCGCGGCCGGTTCGGGATGTGGATCTCCCCGGCCGACACCACCTGCGTCACGCCGCCGTGCACGTATCGCTCTAGGAACCCGACGGCCTGCTGGCGCGGGGTGTAGTCGCCGAACAGGACGTGGGAGTGCGAGTCGATGAGACCCGGGGCCACGGTCATGCCCCGGACGTCGAGCACCGTTCCCTCAGCGAGCTCGGCACCGCCCATCGCGTCGATGCGACCGTCGACGATCCGAACGGTGTCACCGTCAGCGACCGGTGCCGTCAGCTCACCGGTCAGCAGCCTGCCGGCGTTGATGATCGTGACCACGTTCGGGTCAGCTGTTGATGGTCGTCTTGCCACGTAGATGCCGCCTTGTCCGACAGTCATACGGTCTTACAGGTGAGATTAGGCCAGATGTGGCCGAGACAATCAAGACACAACTTTGCGTAGTCGATCCGGCGACGGGTTCAGCAGCAGTGGTCGCCGCGCCAGGCCTCGCGGCCCTCCTTGACGGCGACCGTGGCGATGACCAGTGCGGCGGCGGGGTCGGCCCACCACCAACCGAGGGTGCTGTTGAGCAGCAGGCCGACCAGCAGGACGCCGGACAGGTACGTGCACAGCAGGGTCTGCTTGGAGTCGGCGACCGCGCTGCTGGAACCGAGCTCGCGGCCGGCGCGGCGCTGGGCGTAGGACAGGCCGGGCATGACCGCCAGCGACACGGCGGCCAGCACGATGCCGACCGTCGAGTGGGCGGCGGCGTCGGCGCCGAGCAGTGCGCGGACGGACCCGACGGTGACGTAGGCGGCGAGCGCGAAGAAGGAGAACCCGATGACCCGCAACGCCGTGCGTTCTCGGGTCTCGTGGTCGGTGGCGGTGAACTGCCAGGCGACCGCCGCGGCCGAGGCGACTTCGACGACCGAGTCGAGCCCGAACCCGATGAGCGCGGTGGACGAGGCGACCGCACCGGCGCCGATCGCGACGACGGCCTCGATCACGTTGTAGGCGATGGTCGCGGCCACGAGCAGCCGTACCCGCCGGGCGAGCACCGCCCGGCGCTCGGCACCGGGGCGCGCGGTCGGCGGGGAGGCGGGCGGCGCGCAGCAGTCGTCGGCACACGTGACCCGCGCCGGCTCCCGCTCCCGAGGCTCACCCGTCAGCACATCCGAGACCGTACCGCCGACGACCTAGTGTCCCCCGCCGGAAGTCTGTCAGACAATTCGCCGGCCCAGCTTCCCGCTGGCGGCGTTGCCGATCCGCCCAAGTACGGTCCAGTACGAGGGCGAATCGGCACCTTGCCAGCAGAAACCTGGATCCACCGACTTACCCAACAGACTCCCGGCGGGGACACTACTTTCCGCGGTACAGCACCGGGTTCAGCGGGCCGTCCGGCACGTCGCCGACCTCGGCGCCCGCCAGCCACGTACGCAGGTCCACCCGCTGGTGCTCGTTCACGGGCTCGGCGACCGTGATGTCGGCGTCCATGTAGATGATCGTCATGACCCGCCGCGGGGACGGCGAGTTGTTCGGGGATGCCCGGTGGAACGTCCAGCCGAGGTGATAGCTGACGTCGCCGAGGGCGAACGGCTCCACCACGAGCGGGAAGCCCTGTGCGGACAGCGCCTCGCCGAGCTGCCGCTCGGAGTCGTCGCTGATCTCCAGGTCGCGGCCGTGGGAGAACCGGTGGCTGCCGGCGGCGAAGGCCAGCGGTCCCATCTCCATTCCGGTCTCCTGCAACGGAATCCACGCCGTGATCATCCGGTCGGTGGACAGTGGCCAGTAGTACTGGTCGGCGTGCCACGGCGTCATGCCGCCGCCGGGTTCCTTGTACAGCGCCTGGTCGTGGTACATCCGAACGCCGTCCACACCGAGCAGCTCGGCCGCGATGCGTGCCAGGCGCCTGCCGAACACGAACTCGCGGACCAGCTCGCTGTGCCGCCACAGGTTGGTGATCTGGAGGAACGCCTTGCCGTAGGTGTTCCGCTCGGCCAGCGGGAGGTGCTGGGTGTTCAACTCGATCACCTTGGCGGTGATCTCCGGCTCGTATGCCTCGACCGTCGCGCCGCTGAGCACGCCGGACAGCTGGACGAAGCCGTTCTCGGCCAGAATCGCAGCGGCGCCCCGGTCGAGCTCGTAGTGGCTGTGCAGATCGGCGTGCGTAGTGGTCATGTCATCCAGGGTCACCTTTCCCGAAGCGGCGACGCCAGTCCGCCGGTGACCGGTTCCGATACCCTCTTGACCGGGAGGACGGACATGCGTGCGACGTTCGAACACATCGAGACAAGCCCGCACCTGTCGTGGACCCTGTTCGTGCGGCGGGAGCCCAGGTTTGCATTCCTGTGGCACTTCCATCGCGAGTTCGAGCTGACCCTGATCACCAGGGGCATGGGCACCAGGTTCGTCGGTGACTCCGTCGAGGACTACCGCCCCGGTGACCTCACCCTGATCGGTCCCGAGCTGCCGCACACCTACGCGTCCATAGGGGACGGTCAGGAGGCCGTCGTCGCGCAGTTTCGCCGGGACTCCTTCGGTCCCGGCTTCTTCGACCGGCCGGAGTTCGCCGAGGTCTCCGCGCTGCTGACGCGGTCCTCGCGCGGCCTGCGCCTGCCGGCCGGCGGTGCCCCGCTGGCCGAGCTGCCCGGCATGCCGCCCGCCGAGCGAACCCTCGGCCTGCTCACCACCCTCGTCCGGCTGGCTCGCGACGGCGACGCCCAGCCGCTCGCCGGCGCCGGCCACCGGCCCGCGCCGGGCGGCAGGACCCGCGACCGGATCGACGCGGTGATCCGGCTGCTGCACGCCGAGTACGCCCGACCGATCAGCCTCGACATGGTGGCCGGCGTGGCCCACCTGACCCCGACGGCCACGAGCCGATTCTTCCGTCGTACCACCGGATCGACGATCACCGACTACCTCAACGGCGTGCGGATCAACGCCGCGTGCCGGATGCTGCTGGAGACCGACCGGCGGGTCGCCGACATCGCCGCGGACTGCGGCTACCCGAACCTGTCGAACTTCAACCGGCGGTTCCGTGTGGTGAAGGGCATGTCTCCCCGCGAGTTTCGAGCCCGGGTCAGGATCTACACCTGACCCGGGGCGGCTTACGGCCGCGGCCCGTCAGGTCAGCTTGATGGTGACGGTGTTGGCCACGATCGCGATCTTGCCGGAGTATCCGTGTCCGGTGAACCGCAGGCCGGCGATGTCGACCCCACCGGCGATGACGCCCTTGTCGGTGGTGATCTGATAACCGGCGGCGGGCAGCGCGTCCCGGTAGAACGCGACCACCGCATTGGGGTCCGTGGCATGGAGCACGAACGCCTGAGTGTCCCCATCGGACGCGGAGACGGTGGCGGCGGAGGGCAGCGGGAAGTCCTGGTCCGGCCAGGACTCCGGCACACTCGCCGCCGCGGCGTCGTTACCACCCGAGTCGCCGGCATCCGAGTCGCCGGCGTCCGTGTCGGCGGTGTCGGTGTCGTCGGCGGCCGCCGGATCCTCGGTGACCGTCTGCACTTGGGTCACGGTCTCCGGCGCCGCCGTGTTGCCGTCCTGGCACGCCGCGGTGGTGGCGACTGCCCCGGCCGCCACGACGGCCGCGAGCAGGCGCGCGCCGCTGTTGGTGAGCTTCATGGTTCCCCTCCACGTTCCACACTGGTAGGCCCCCTGGCCTGGTTCGCCCACACGATGCGCCGACACCGTGAACCAACCGTGAAACCACTGATCCGGTGGCCATGTGCACCCGGGCGCGAGCACCCTACCGACCGGCCCGACGGGCGGGTCGACGGCCTCACGACGGCCTCACGACGCCTCACGATGGCCTCACTCGGTGACGAGATGGCGACGGTCGGCCTCCTTGGCCCGGGTCGCGTCCCCGGCCTGCCACCACATCGCCACCAGCTCCTCGGCGATCTCGTGCCGCCACGGCTGCACGGCGAGCACGGCCTCGTACGCCGCGGCGCGCTGCTCGACCGGCCGGCTCTGATCGCTCGCGATGGCGCCGGCCACCCGCGACCGCAGCCGGTCCGCCTCGGCCCGGGCCCGCGC
>NZ_JBOHGB010000171.1:0-14385 GCF_050699935.1 Actinophytocola sp. | reverse complement strand
GCGCCGAGCCGGGTGGCGGTCTCGCGCAGCTCGGCCACCTCCTGGCGGCACGCGCCGCAGTCGCCGAGGTGCCGCTCGACCACCGCCCGCTCGTCGTCGGACACCGCATCGAGCACGTAGGCGCCCGTCAACGCGTGCACGTCGGCGTTGGTGTTGGGGTTCATCAGGCCACCCCCAAGCAGTCACGCAGTCGTATCAACCCATCCCGCAGCCGGGTCTTGATCGTGCCGAGGGGCGTGCCAGGAGCTCGCCCACCTCCTTGTACGTGCGCCCACCGTAGTAGGCGAGCAGCACCGACTCACGCTGCAGCTCGGTGAGCGTGGCGAGGCACCGGCGGACCTGCTCCTGCTCGAACCGCGCGGTCACCTGCTCGGCGACCTCGTCGAACGGCCGGCTCGCCGCGCGCCGGCCCACGTGCTCCTCGCGGTCGGCCGCGGCCTGTGCCGAGCGCACCCGGTCGACCGTGCGCCGGTGCGCCAGTGTCATCGCGAACGTCATGACGCTGCCCCGCTCGGGGGAGTAGCGCGCGGCGGAGCGCCACAGCTCCACCATCACCTCCTCCGACTGCGCGGGGTCGCGCACGATCCGCCGGATCACCCCGTACAGCGGACCGATCAGCAGGTCGTACAGCTGCTCGAACGCCGCCTCGTCGCCGCGGGCCACGCGTCGCATCAGCTCGGCGGTGTCCGGCCCGGCCGGCTCGTCGGACACCCGCCGAACCCGTTCACCCATGCTCTATCCGCTCTCGCTCGGTATTCACCGGTATTCGGAGCCCCCACATGTCTGGATGGGTGCAGGCGTCCCACGGAGTGAACTGACTTGACCCCGGCGGCTGCCGCCTGTTTCCTACACATCGTGTCGACGAATGCGCGCAACAGCCGGCGAGGGTACCTCCACCTCCGCCGCGTAGCCAGCGCGCTGTGTCCTGCTCGCTGATCGAGCCGCTGACCCGTCGCACCCTTCCCAGAAAGTCTCCCCTCACCCATGTTCGCCGTGCCCGAGAACACGATCGCGTCCACCGCGACCGCGCCGACCGTCCACCCCGCCCTGATCGCCCGCGAGTACGCGGCCAACCGTGACCGGTGGGCGCGCCTGCTGCGCTACGACCCCGACGAGCGTTTCACCGCGCTCGTGCACCGCGGCCCCGGCCAGGAGGTGTGGCTGATGAGTTGGCTGCCCGGCCAGGGCACCGGCCGGCACGACCACGGCGCGGCGAGCGGCGCGTTCACGCTCGTCTCCGGCGAGCTCACCGAGCACGTCGTGCATCGCGGGCTCACGCACGTGGTCGGCGTCGGGCAGTCCCGCGCGTTCGGACCCGGCTACGTGCACGAGGTCCGCAACGCCGGCCCCGACCCGGCGGTGAGCATCCACGTCTACCGGGCGGTGCGGACCATGCGCGACTACGAGCGGCTCTCGCGCGTTTCCTAGCCGAAGGGCGCCGGCCGCGCGGTCACGTGCGCCGGAACGTCCACTCCGGACGGGAGCTCGGGACAGGGCACCGGCTCACCCCACGCGTGCCGCAGCGGCAGCACGCCGGCCCACGTGCGGCCGTTTCGCTCCGGCACCAGGTCCTCGGGCTCCTCGCCGGGTGAGCCGTTGCGGATCTTGACCGCGGCCTCGGTGAGGTCCAGCGCTAGCACGGCGGTCTTGGCCAGCTCCTGCTTCGACGGTTCCCGGGCGTAGTCCCACGAGCCGGGCGCGAGGTGGTTGGTGATCACGGCCAGCGCGGCGAGCTTCTCGTCCCGGTCGGTGAGCTGCCGCGCGGCGCCGTGCACCGTGGCGGAGCGGTAGTTGACCGAGTGGTGGAACACGGCCCGGCTGTAGACGACGCCGTCGAGCAGGGTGACGTTCACGCACACCTCGGCACCCGCGGCCGCGGCGCGCAGGCTCGCCGCGCCGGTCGACCCGTGCACATAGAGCGTGTCGCCCGCGCGGCCGAAGCCGGTCGGGATGACGACCGGGGCGCCATCGGCCACGAACGCGAGGTGGCAGACGATGCCCGCGTCGAGCACGGCGTAGAGCGCGGACCGGTCGGTCACCGCGCGGTTCTTGCCACGGCGGATCGTGCTGCGGGGGGTGGGGGACAGTGCCTGGTGAGTCACGCTTTCCAGGGTGGCCAGAGCAGTGGCACCCTGGAAGGGCCACGACTTGCTGTTTCTGGAAGGCCACTTTCATGACTGAGACGCCCGCGTTGCCGGTCACCCTCGACCGGTCGGTGTCGACCCCGCTCGCGGTGCAGCTCGCCGAGCAGCTGCGCGCCGCCGCCGGCGAGGGCCGGCTGCGCAGCGGCGACCGGCTGCCGTCCACCCGCGCGCTGGCCGCGGAGCTCGAGGTGAGCCGGACCGTCACGGCGGCGGCCTACGAGCAGCTGCACGCCGAGGGCTGGATCGCCGGCCGGCACGGGTCGGGCACGTACGTCACGACCGAGCCGCCCGGATCGCTGCGCTCGGACACCAGGCCGGTGCGCCGCGACGCACCCGTGGACACCGCGCTCGACCTCACACCCGGCTCGCCGTGGGCGGGTGGCATCGACCGCGCGGCGTGGCGGCGGGCCTGGCGGGCGGCCGCGCACGTGGCGCCGATGGTCCGGCCCAACCGTGCCGGCCTGCCGACCTACCGCGCGACGGTGGCCGAGCATCTGTTGCGGCACCGGGGGTTGCGGGTCGGCGCACTGTCCGGACAGGACAGTCTCGAGGCCGTGCTCGCCACGTCCGGGACGAGCGCGGCGGCCGGTGAGCTCGCCGCGGCCGTGCTGGAGCCCGGGGACGTCGTGGCGGTCGAGGAGCCGGGCTACCAGCGCGCGGTCGGCGCGCTGCGGGCCGCGGGCCTGCGGGTGGTGCCGGCCCCGGTGGACGCGGACGGCCTGCTCATCGACTCGGTGCCGGCCACCGCGAAGGCGGTCTACTGCTCGCCTGCCCACCAGTACCCGCTCGGCGGCCGGATGTCCGCGGCCCGGCGGGTCGCGCTGGTCGAGCGGGCCCGGGAGCGCGGCTGGCTCGTCATCGAGGACGACTACGACGGCGAGCTGCGCTATGACGTGGCCCCGCTGCCGCTGCTCGCCGCGCTGGCCCCGGACGTCGTCGTGCACCTCGGCACCACGAGCAAGATCCTGACCCAGACCCTGGGCGTCGGCTGGATGGTCGCGCCGGCCACGGTCGTCTCGGCGATCCTCGCGCACCGCGAACGCACCGGAAGCGGCCCCGCACCGGCCGGTCAGCTGGTCGTCGTCGAGTTCGCCCAGGGCGGCGACCTGGGCCGGCACCTGCGCCGGCTGCGCCGCGAGCTGTCCGAGCGCCGCTCGCTCGTGGTCGACGCGCTGGTGCGGGGCGGCGTGCCGGTCCTCGGCGACGAGGCGGGCGCGCACGTCGTGGTGCCGGTCGCCTCGGCGGACGCGGAGCGTGAGCTGGTCCGGCGCGCGCTGACCCGCGGGCTGCTGCTCGACGGCCTGGCCAGGCATCACGTCGGTCGGGCGCGCTGGTTCGGCATCGCGCTCGGCTACGCGGCGTGTTCCCGCGAGCAGCTGCGCGAGGCGCTGCCGGAGCTGGTCGAGCTGGTGCGGACGGGTGGCTGAGCACAGCGGGTAGGGTCGGGCGCCGTGAGCGGAGCTAGCGGAGCGAACCAGCCAGTACAGCCCGACCAAGAGCGAATCCGGGTGGCAGTCGTGTTCGGTGGGCAGAGCAGCGAGCACTCGGTGTCCTGTGTGTCCGCGGCGAGTGTGCTCGCCAACCTCGACCCGGCGCGCTTCGAGGCGCTGCCGGTCGGCATCACGCGGCAGGGCTCCTGGGTGCTCGGCCCGGCCGACCCGAAGACGCTGGAGATCGAGGGGCGGACCATGCCGAGCATCTCCTCCGGCACCGCGCTGACCCTGCCGGCCGACCCGACCTCGGCGAACCTCGTCGTGCTGGAGCGCGGCCGCGAGGGCGAGATTCTGTCCGAAGTGGACGTCGTGTTCCCGGTGCTGCACGGCGCGTACGGCGAGGACGGCACGATCCAGGGGCTGCTCGAGATGGTCGGCCTGCCCTACGCGGGCGCGGGTGTGCTGTCCAGCGCCGTGGTGATGGACAAGGAGTTCACCAAGAAGCTGCTCGCCGCCGAGGGCCTGCCGGTCGGGCCCTACGAGGTGCTGCACCGCGGCGAGAACACGCTCTCGCCCGCGCAGCGCGAGCGGCTCGGGCTGCCGGTGTTCGTCAAGCCGGCCCGCGCCGGATCCTCCACCGGCATCACGAAGGTCTCCGGCTGGTCCGAACTGGACGGTGCGATCGCGACCGCTCGGGAGATCGACCCCAAGGTGCTCGTGGAGTCCGCGATCGTGGGCCGCGAGGTCGAGTGCGGCGTGCTGGAGTTCCCGGACGGGCGCGTCGAGGCGTCGCTGCCGGCGGAGATCCGGATCGCCGCGGACGGCCCGGAGTGGTACGACTTCGAGACGAAGTATCTCGACGACATGGCCGAGCTGGACATCCCGGCGAAGCTGGACGACGCGGTCACCGACCGGCTGCGGGCGATGGCGGTCCGGGCGTTCCGTGCGCTGGACTGCCAGGGCCTGGCCCGCGTGGACTTCTTCGTGGGCGCGGACGGCACGCTGATCATCAACGAGCTCAACACGATGCCGGGCTTCACCCCGACATCGGCCTACCCGAAGATGTGGGCGGTCACCGGCGTCGACTATCCGACGCTGCTCGCCACGCTGATCGACACCGCCGTCGCGCGGGGGACGGGCCTGCGCTAACCGCGGGCGCGCACGGGTTTCGCGGGCAGCGTCCGCTCGACCGCCGCCGAGATCTCCTGCAGCGGGCCGGTTCCGGTGTCCGTCGGCACGGTCAGCGCCACGTAGACGGCGCGGTCCACCGCGTACCAGGTGCTCGCGCCGGCACCCTCGACCGGGAGCCACCGCACCGCGGAGATCTCGCGCAGCACGGCGGTCGGGGTGAGCTCGTCGGGGCGGGTGAGGCCGCACCGCAGCACGACCGGCTCGCCGCGGTCACCGCCCCACGCGGCCACCGCGGGCGGTGCCGGCTCGGCGATCTCGAGCCGCCGCAACGTCTTCCCGCTGTCGGGCAACGTGGTTGGCAGCGCTTTCACGAGGTCCGTGCACGGTTTCGAGGTCGCGCCCGGCGCGTCCACGCCGACGAGCGCCACCGGTCCGGTGCGCGGCGCGGTCGTCGGGCGGCCCCGCGTGGCCCGCTCGTCGCCCCCGGTCAGCACCAGGCCCATGACGACGACGCCGACCGCCAGCAGCGCGACGATGCCCACGGCGACCCGGACGGTCGCGGGGGACGGCTGATCGTCGGACACGCCCCAACTAGAACACGGCTCAGAGGTGGACCACCGGGCAGGTGAGGGTTCGGGTGATGCCGTCCACGTTCTGGATACGGGCGACCACGAGCTGGCCCAGCATGTCGACGTTCTCGGCTTCGGCGCGCACGATCACGTCGTACGGGCCGGTGACATCCTCGGCGGTGGTCACACCTTCGATCTCCGCGATCTTGGCGGCGACCGCGGCGGCCTGGCCGACCTCGGTCTGGATCAGGATGTATGCGTGGACCACGGCGCGCCCCTTCGTGTCGAGCAGCCCTCAAGAGGTAGGAACGTGAGCAGCAAAAGGTACCGCAGTTCCCTTTCGTTTGGGGATCCGACTGTCGGAGGTATGCATGAACGGTAACCGTGGCACGTCGTCGCACGACCCGCCCGAATCCGTCGCGGACGTGGGCGAGTTCGCGCTGATCGGCCGCATCACGGCGGGCCGCACCCAGCCGGCGACGACGCTGCTGGGCCCGGGCGACGACGCCGCCGTGGTGGCCGCGGGCGACGGCCGGGTCGTCGCCAGCACCGACGTCCTCGTCGAGGGCGTGCACTTCCGGCTGGACTGGTCGACGCCGGAACACGTTGGGCAGAAGGCGATCGCGGTCAACATGGTCGACGTCGCGGCGATGGGCGCCGTGCCGACCGCACTGCTCGTCGGGCTGGCCTGCCCGAAGTCGACCGACGCCGCGGTGGCCGAGGGGCTCGCGGCCGGCATGTGGAAGGAGGCCGTGCGCGCCGGTGCCGGCCTCGTCGGCGGTGACGTGGTCAGCGCCGACCAGATCGTGATCTCTGTCACCGCACTGGGTGATCTCCAGGACCGGCAGCCCGTTACCCGGGGTGGCGCGATGCCGGGCGACGTGGTCGCGGTTGCCGGCCGGCTCGGCTGGGCCGCCGCCGGACTCGCCGTGCTGGGCCGCGGGTTCCGCTCGCCGGTCACGGTGGTCGGCGCGTACCGCGTCCCGGATCCGCCGTACGCGGCCGGCCCGCGGGCGGCGCGGGCCGGCGCGACAGCGATGATCGACGTGTCGGACGGGCTGCTCGCGGACCTCGGGCACATCGTCGAGGAGTCCAATGTGGCCATCGATGTGCGGACCGATCTCATCGAGGTGCCCCAGCGGCTGGTCGACGTGGCGTCCGCGCTCGGGGCGAACCCGCGGCACTGGGTGCTCACCGGCGGAGAGGACCACGCGCTCGCCGCGACCTTCCCGGACCCGGCCGCCGTGCCCGAGGGCTGGGTCACGATCGGCACGGTGACCAGGGGCAGCGCGGTCACCGTCGACGGCGGTCCGTACGAGGGCGGGGCGGGCTGGCAGCACTGGCGGTGACCCCCGTGGGTCAGAATCACCGGGTGCGTATCGAAGTTCTGCCCTACGACCACCCGGATGCCGTCGCGCTGATCGCCGAGGTGCAGCGGGAGTACGTGGTGCGCTACGGCGAGGAGGACCTGACCCCGGTCGACCCGGCGCAGTTCGCGCCACCGCACGGCCTGTTCCTCGTCGCGTACCTCGACGGCCGGCCGGTCGCCTGTGGCGGCTGGCGTGTGCACGGCGGGCCCGACGGTCCCGAGGCGGAGTTGAAGCGGATGTACGTGAGCCCGGCGGTCCGTGGCCGGGGCATGGCGCGCGCGGTGCTCGCCGAGTTGGAGCGCACGGCGGTCGAGGCGGGCCTGCCGCGCATGGTGCTCGAGACCGGGCTGGAGCAGCCCGAGGCGATCGCGCTGTACCGGTCGGCCGGCTATGTGGACGTGCCGCGCTTCGGCTACTACGCGAACGCGCCGGAGGCCGTGCATCTGGGCAAGGTGATCGGTTCGGTGGAGGAGGCCAGTTGCCCATCTACGCGCTAGGTTCGCTCGAACCGACGATCCACCCGGACGCCTACGTGCACCCGGACGCGACGGTGATCGGGAACGTGCACCTCGCGGCGTTCGCGTCCGTCTGGCCGCAGGCCGTGCTGCGTGGCGACTCCGGCGGCATCTGGGTCGGCGAGCGCACGAACATCCAGGACGGCTCGGTCGTGCACTGCACGGACTTCCATCCCACCCGGATCGGTGCCGACTCGGCGGTCGGGCACAGCGCGCACATCGAGGGCGCCACCATCGGGTCGCGGTGCCTGATCGCGTCGGGTTCGGTGTTGCTCAACGGATCCGTCGTGGAGGACGGCGCGGTGCTCGGCGCGGGCGCGGTGATGTCGTTCAACGGCATGTTGCCGGCGCGGCGGATGGCGCTGGGCGTGCCGGCGCGGGTGCGCGAGGGCCACCAGGTGCCGGCGGACATGGTGGCGGGCATCGTCGAGAACTATGTGGCGCGGATCGAGACCTACCGGGCGGGCCTGCGCCGGCTCTCCTGACCGACGCGCTAGGGTCCCGTGCCGTGAGTGTGCGACCCTTGTCCGAGATCGTCGAAGCCGGCTGGGCGGAGGCGCTCGCGCCCGTCGCCGACAAGATCGCCGCGATGGGCGACTTCCTCCGTACCGAGATCGCCGCGGGCCGCAAGTACCTGCCGGCCGGGGACCATGTGCTGCGGGCGTTCCAGCAGCCCTTCGCCGACGTGCGGGTGCTGATCGTCGGGCAGGACCCGTACCCGACCCCGGGGCATCCGATCGGCCTGTGCTTCTCAGTGGCGCCGGACGTGCGGCCCCTGCCGAAGAGCCTGGTGAACATCTACACCGAGTACTGCGACGACCTCGGTCACCCGCCGCCCGCCAACGGTGACCTGTCGCCGTGGACGGACCACGGCGTGCTGCTGCTCAACAGGGCGCTGACCGTCGAGCCGGGCCGGCCGAACTCCCATCAGGGCAAGGGTTGGGAGGACGTCACCGAGCAGGCGATCCGTGCGCTGGCGGCGCGTGGCGGTCCGCTGGTGGCGATCCTGTGGGGGCGCAACGCACGCAACCTCAAGCCGCTGCTCGGCACGGTGCCGTGCATCGAGTCGGCGCACCCGAGCCCGCTGTCCGCGCGGTCGGGCTTCTTCGGCTCGAAGCCGTTCAGCCGGGCGAACCAGCTGCTGGACCAGCAGGGCGCGCAGCCGGTCGACTGGAAGCTGCCCTGAGCCGTCCTTGACCTCCAGTATGGTCGAGGTCGCATGCTTGGCGCATGGCACTCACAGACGCTGAGATCTCGTACCTGGCATCCCAACCGCTCGGCCGCCTGGCGACCATGTCGCCGGACGGGTCGCCGCAGGTCAACCCGGTCGGCTTCCGCTACGACGCCGAGCTGGGCGTGATCGACATCGGCGGGCACGACCTGACGGCGACCAAGAAGTTCCGCAACGTCGCCGCGAGTGGCCGTGCGGCGCTCGTTGTCGACGACCTGGTCTCCCGCCAACCGTGGCGGGTACGCGGCGTGGAGATCCGCGGTAAGGCCGAGCCGCTGGACGGTTCGCGGGGCGGCTCGCCGGTGATTCGCATCCACCCGCGGCGGGTGATCAGCTGGGGCGTCGAGCCCGGCCAGCAGGGCATGCGCGGCCGGGACGTGTCCTGACAGACGAAACCGGGCCCCGTTCCCGGGACCCGGTCGTCGGTACGTGTCGCGGGCTCAGCCTCGGGTGACCTTGCCCGCCTTCAGGCAGGAGGTGCAGACCCGCATCCGCTTGCGCTGCGAGGCGCCGACCTTCGCGTGCACGGTCTGGATGTTCGGGTTCCACCGGCGGCTGGTGCGCCGGTGCGAGTGCGAGACCGACTTGCCGAAGCCTGGCCTCTTGCCACAGACGTCGCAGACGGCAGCCACGTCAGGCACTCCTTTCTCCACGATTTGCATCGCACTGGGAGCCGACCGGATGCGGTCGGCAAGCCTCAACTGCGCGCGCAGGTGCCGCGCAGACCTGGTACAGGGTATCGGCTCGCTCAGTAGGTGCGCACACCGCCCCACTAGTCTCCGCATGTCGAGGCCGCGCGGGTGGCCCGGTGGGTTGCGGGAGGCTGGATGCTGCGGGTGCTGGATGCCGCACACGTGCGTCGCTGGGCGGTGGCGTGCGTGCAGTCCCTGGACGCGCACCGGGAGGACATCGACAGGATCAACGTCTTCCCGGTCCCCGACTGCGACACCGGCTCGAACCTGCTGCACACGATGCG
Organism: Actinophytocola sp.; assembly: GCF_050699935.1. Taxonomy (NCBI): domain Bacteria; kingdom Bacillati; phylum Actinomycetota; class Actinomycetes; order Pseudonocardiales; family Pseudonocardiaceae; genus Actinophytocola; species Actinophytocola sp. The sequence goes on along the minus strand of NZ_JBOHGB010000171.1, from coordinate 5,016 downwards.
CGCCGCGCTGGACGCCCTGCTCCGCGCCCCGGCCCCGGCCCGCACGGATGCGTACGTGGCCCTGTCCGCCCTGGCCAAGGGCGCACTGACCGGGGCCCGCGGCAACTCGGGCGTGATCATCTCCCAGCTGCTCCGCGGCATGGCCGACACGCTGACAAGCAACCCCGCCGCCACGCCCACCACAGCGACAACGCGCACGGCCGCCGGCGCCGGTTCCGCTGTGGCCGGCGATCCGGCTGCGGCCGCGGGCTTCGGCTCGGCTTCCGGGGTCGCCGACTCGAATTCGGGAGTGGGCGACGGCCCGGGCGCCGGTGCTCACGGGAATCCGGCCCGCGTCCCCACCGGCGGCGCGGACCTCGGTTCTCTGCCCGACCCCGACGACCGAGGCGTGACCGGCGTCGGTGGCCGGGACGTGAGTGGTTCCGGTGGCCGGGCACTCGGCGGGGACGGGTTGCGTGTCGCGCTCCTCGGTGGGGCGGCGCGGGCCAGGGTCGCGCTCGCGGAGCCGGTGCCCGGCACCATGATCAGCGTGCTCGCCGCCGCCGCGAGCGCGGCCGAGGACGAGGCCTCCGGTGAGCTGGGCGCCCTGGCCGCCGCCGCCGCGGCCGCGGCGGCCACCGCGCTCGACGAGACGCCGCGTCTGCTGCCGGTGCTGGCCGCCGCGGGGGTCGTCGACGCCGGGGGGCGCGGCGTCGTCGTGCTGTTGGATGCGCTCGTGGCCGTGGTCAGCGAGCAGCCCGCCGCCCTCGCCGCGGCTCAGCGCGCCCGGACCGAGCGCGTGGCCTCATCCGCCGAGCAGTCGATGTACACCGCGCGGGAGTCGGGGTCGGACGCGTTCGCCTATGAGGTCATGTACCTCCTCGCGGATGTCGACGGGCCCGGGGACCCGATCGGGCGGCTCCGGGACACGCTGGTCGGGCTCGGGGACTGTGTGTCGGTCGTCGGGGACGGCGCCCGGCTGTGGACCGTCCACGTGCACTGCAACGACGTCGGCGCGGCCATCGAGGTCGGCGTCGAGACCGGGCGGCCCCGGCAGATCCGGGTCGCGCGGTTCGCCGACGCGCCCTCCGCCGAGGCGTCCCGGTTCGTCAAGGACCGGGCCGTCGTCGTGCCGGCGCGCAGCACCGAGTTCGCCGACCTGCTCATCAGCGAGGGCGTCACCGTCGTGCACGTCGACGAGCAGGACGACCGGACCGCGTACCGCCTGCTCGAGGCCATCACCGGCTCGGCCGCCGCTCACGTGACCGTGCTGCCCGCCGACTCCACGCTGACCGAGGTCTCCGACGAGGCGTCGATCCGTGCGGTGGCCGCCGGGCAGGACGTCGTCGTCGTGCCGTGCGCGTCGCCGGTGCAGGTGCTGGCCGCCGTGGCCGTGCACGACCCCCGCCGACGTGCCGGCGACGACGTGGTGGCCATGGCCGAGGCCGCCGCGGCCACCCGCCGGGGCGAGGTCGTCGTCGCGGCCGAGGCCGCGATCACCTGGATCGGTGCGTGCGAGGCTGGTGACGTGCTGGGCTTCGCCGACGGCGAGGTGGTGCTGATCGAGCCCGGCCCGCCCGACGTGGACGCCCTGGACCGCGCCGCCTGCGGCGTGGTCGCGCGCATGCTCGGGGTGGGCGGCGAGCTGGTCACCGCCCTACTGGGCGCCGGCTCGCCCGACGAACTGACCGACGAGCTGACCGACTACCTGCGTCGCGAGCACCCCGAGACCGAGCTCGTCGTGTACCACGGCGGGCAGACCGATGCGGTGCTGATCGTCGGCGTCGAGTAGCCGAGCACTATTCAAAACAGGCCCGCGGGCGTGCCCGGGCGCTGCTGATCCGGAGTGTTTTTGAATAGTGCTCGTCCTACCAGCCCACCGACCCGTCGATCCGCTCGCGTAACAGGTCCGCGTGGCCGAGGTGCCGGGCGTACTCGGCGATGAGTCGCAGCAGCACCCAGCGCAGGGAGAACGACTCGCCGGTCTGGCGCCTGGTTCCGGTGGCGTCCAGCGATGGCGCAGCCGCGACGATCTGCCGGGACCGGTCGCACTCGCGGCGCCACCCGGCGAGCGCCTCGTCGAAGTCGCCGTCGAGGGAGTCGAAGTCCTGGTTCGGGTCGTCGTCGGCGTAGTACAGCATCGGCATGTCGTCACCGGCGAACTGCAGGTGCAGCCACCACCGTTCGACCCCCGCGAGATGGCGGACCAGGCCGTGTAAGGAGATGCCGGACGGTGGGACCAGGCGCTCGGAGTGCTCACGGCCGGCGATGCCGGCGCACTTCAGCGCCAGCGTCTCGCGCTGGAAGTCCAGGTAGGCGTTGAGCATCGTGCGCTCGTCGGCCTCCAGCGGTGGGTCGGGTCGTTGCGGGCTCTCGATCTTCGTGGCGATGTTGCCCGCGGGCAGAGGTTGGTCCATGGCGCGGAGCATGCCAGCGGGCACCGACAATTTCGTGAGCTTGCGAGCGAAACCAACCGACACAGTCGTGAGCTTGCGAGCGAAACCAACCGACACAGTCGCGCCATGCCGGGGCGGCCTCGCCGGATTGTCGGGGCGGCGCGACATAATCGCGGGCGATGGTCTCCATGGACGACAAGCTCGAGCTGGCGGTGGGCGCGAAGACGGCCAAGGCGCTGTCCGGCGCCCTGGAGCTGCACACCGTCGGCGACCTCGTGCACTACTACCCGCGGCGGTACGCCGAGCGCGGCGAGCTCACCGACATCGCCGGCCTGGAGCTCGGCGAACACGCCACGGTGATGGCGCGCGTCAAGTCGGTCCACGAGCGCCGCATGCGCCAGCGGCGCGGGACGATCCTCGAGGTCGTGCTCACCGACGGCAGCCGCACGCTGGAGTGCAAGTTCTTCAACTTCCGGCAGTTCCAGTTCCGGGTCCCGGTCGGCTCGAGCGCGCTGTTCGCCGGCAAGGTCTCGATCTACCGGAACAAGCTGCAGCTCACCAACCCCGACTACCACCCGGTCGACGAGGAGTCCGACAACGCGGCGGACGCGATCGACGACTTCGTCGGCCTCATCCCCGTCTACCCGGCGGCCGCGAAGGTGCAGTCCTGGCAGGTCGCCAAGTGCGTGCGCCAGACGCTCGGCATGCTCGACCCCGTCGAGGACCCGCTGCCGGAGAGGCTGCGCACGCGGCACGACTACATCGGCTACGACGAGGCGATCCGGTCGATCCACCTGGCCAAGGACTGGGCCGGCGTGCAGGCCGCACGGAACCGGCTCAAATGGGGCGAGGCGCTGGCCGTCCAGCTCGCCCTGGCGCAGCTCCGGCATGCGGCAGTCGACCGGCCGGCCCCGGTCTGCGAGCGTCGGGCCGACGGCATCGGCGCCGAGTTCGACCAGCGGCTGCCGTTCACGCTCACCGAGGGCCAGCGGGAGGTCGGCGAGTCGATCGCGGTCGATCTCGCCAAGGAGCACCCGATGAACCGGCTGCTGCAGGGCGAGGTCGGCAGCGGCAAGACGATCGTGGCTCTGCGGGCCATGCTGCAGGTGGTCGACGCCGGCCGGCAGGCCGCGCTGCTCGCGCCCACCGAGGTGCTCGCCGCGCAGCACGCCCGCTCGCTCGCCGCCATGCTGGACGACCTCGCGCGGGCCGGCGAGCTCGGCGGGGCCGAACACGCGACGCGGATCGCGCTGCTGACCGGTTCGCTGACCGCCGCGCAGCGCAAGCAGGCGATGCTCGACGTGGTCAGTGGCGCGGCCGGCATCGTGGTGGGCACGCACGCGTTGATCCAGGACCGGGTCGAGTTCGCCGACCTGGGGCTGGTGGTGGTCGACGAGCAGCACCGGTTCGGCGTCGAGCAGCGGGACGCGCTGCGGACCCGGGCGGGGGAGAACGTCAGCCCGCACGTGCTGGTGATGACCGCGACGCCGATCCCGCGGACGGTCGCGATGACGGTGTACGGCGATCTCGAGACGTCGTCGCTGCGGGAGCTGCCGGCCGGGCGTTCGCCGATCAGCACGGCGGTGGTGCCGGTGGCGGAGAGGCCGGCGTGGCTGGACCGGGCGTGGCAGCGGGTGCGCGAGGAGGCCGCGGCGGGGCACCAGGCCTACGTCGTGTGCCCGCGCATCGGCGAGCAGCAGTCGGCGGACGAGGACGTCCCCGGAGATGTCTCCGAGGCGCTGGGGTCCGATTCGGACGGTCGGCGCCCACCGCTCGCGGTGCTCGACGTCCACGAGGAGCTCGCCGCCGGGCCGTTGTCCGGCCTGCGGCTGGCCGTGTTGCACGGCCGGCTGCCCACGGACGAGAAGGACGCGGTAATGCGTGCCTTCGCGGCGGGCGAGCTGGACGTGGTGGTGGCGACGACGGTGGTGGAGGTGGGCGTCGACGTCCCCAACGCGACCGCGATGGTGATCATGGACGCCGACCGGTTCGGGGTCAGCCAGCTGCACCAGCTGCGCGGCCGCGTCGGTCGGGGGAGCGCGCCCGGGGTGTGCCTGCTGGTGACGGAGATGCCGGCGGGCACGGCCACCCGCGACCGGCTGGACGCCGTGGCCTCTACTTTGGACGGTTTCGAGCTGGCGCGGGTGGACCTGGAGATGCGGCGGGAGGGCGACATCCTCGGGGCGTCGCAGTCCGGTCGGCAGTCGGCGCTGAAGCTGCTGTCGCTGCTGCGGGACGAGGAGCTGATCGCCGAGGCGCGGGCGGAGGCCCAGGCTCTGATCGCCTACGCGCCGGACCTCGGCGAGTTTCCGGGGCTCGGTCGGATGGTGGCCAACCTGGTGAACGACTCCCGAGCCGAGTACCTCGAAAAGGTCTGACCCCGGCCCGCCGCGAGTCCCCCGCTCCCGGCCGCGAGTTCCCGGTTCCCGTTCGTGAGTCCCCGGTTCCTACACGGGACGCGGGGACTCGCGGGGGTTCTGGGCCGGCAACTCGCGGGTTCGGAGCGTTGGACTCGCGGGTTCGGAGCGTTGGACTCGCGGGTTCGGAGCGTTGGACTCGCGGGGTCAGCGGTTGGTGAGTGGGACGTAGTCGCGTTCCGTGACACCGGTGTAGACCTGGCGCGGGCGGCCGATCTTGGTGG
>NZ_JBOHGB010000170.1:0-14549 GCF_050699935.1 Actinophytocola sp. | reverse complement strand
CTCCGAGCAAACCAAGCTGCTGCGCAAGCCGGCGGCCGACAAGATCGGGCCGTCCGAGTGGACCGACATCTTCCTGTCCGCCGCGTACTACGTGTACGGCTGGGAGGACGTGGCCAACGCGTTCGCCGCGTGGGTGCACGACGGTGACCCCGCGGGCCTGCTCGACCTGTACCCGCCGCCGGGCGACGACAACGGGCACGCCATCTATCTCGCGGTGGTCTGCACCGACGCGCCGTGGGTTACCGACTACGACCAGTACCGGCTGGACAACTGGATCACCCACATCAAGGCCCCGTTCACGACGTGGGGCAACGCGTGGTTCAACGGTCCGTGCCTGAACTGGCCGGCGGAGTCCGAGCAGCCGCTGGAGATCGACGGCAGCGGCGTGGAGAGCGCGCTGCTGATCAACGAGACGCTCGACTCGGCCACGCCGTACGGGGGCGCGCTCGAGGTCCGCAAGCGGTTCCCGAACTCGGTGCTCATCGAGGGTGTCAACGGAACGACCCACTCCGGCTCGCTGTCCGGTGTGGAGTGCGTGGACAGCCGGATCGCCGAGTATCTGGAAACGGGTGCGCTGCCCGAGCGGCAGCCGGGCAACGACTCCGACGTGCAGTGTGACCCGGTCCCGCAGCCGGTGCCGGAAGGTGCCGCGACGACCGCCGACGAGCGGTCCGCGTCGGCCGCCTCGGCCGACCTGCGCAAGGAGCTTGCGCTCACCGTCCAGCGCTGACACCTCGCCGGACATCACGGGCGCCCCGGTCGAAACGGCCGGGGCGCCCGTTTTGCGTGCGGGTCTGGTCCAGGGCACGTGCAGGCATCCGACTCATGCTGATCGACGGCCTGAGGAAGGTGCCCGACATGACGACTCCCGAGCTGCCCGCGCTGTCCGGTCTGACCCCGGTGTTCGCGGTGACGGTGCTGGAGTCCGAGGACTCGGCGGCGTACCTCGCGCTGCGCCGGTTCCTGCGCGACGCGCTGGCCGAGCGCGGCCGCGCGCACGCGGTCCGCGTCCTCGGCGAGCTCCTGCTGACGGACCCGGACGGCGACGTCGACGGCCTGTGCACGGTGTCGGACCTGGGCTTCGACGGGTTGTACGTCGTGGTGCGGCAGCGTTGGCAGAGCCCGCGGTGGACCCGTTCGGGGCCGGCCGACCTGACCCACGAGCTCACCGTGGCGCTGCGCCGCCAACGCCTGGTCGCGCTGCACACCGTGATCTCCGGCGCGCGGCTGCGCCGCTGGGCCCGCTCGGGCCCGTACCGCTTCCTGCCCGACACGGTGTTGGTCGCCTACGACCAGGCCTCACGCGGCACGGTCGATGTGGCGTCGGCCTGGTCGCGCCTCACGACCGGCACGCGACTGGCCTTCCCCGAGTACCTCTCGGCGGTCGCCGAGGCACTCGACACCCTCGCCGACGCTCTCGTGGCCGAGGATTCCCCGAGGCGGCTTTGAGTGACTTTTCATCATCGTGCATAATCATCCACATGACTGTTCGGATCGCGGTCGGCGGCGCCAGCGGGTACGCCGGAGGTGAGCTGCTCCGGCTCCTGCTCGGCCATCCCGAGGTGGAGATCGGCGCGCTGACCGCCGGCGGCAACGCCGGGACGGCGTTCGCGGCACACCAGCCGCATCTCGTGCCGCTCGCCGACCGGGTGCTCGCCGAGACGACGCCCGGCGCACTCGCGGGCCACGACGTGGTGTTCCTCGCCTTGCCGCACGGCCACTCCGCGGACCTCGCCACGCGGCTCGACGACGACACGCTCGTGATCGACTGCGGGGCGGACCATCGGCTCGGCGACGCCGATGACTGGGGCCGCTGGTACGGCGGTGCCCACGCCGGCACCTGGCCCTACGGCCTGCCCGAGCTCCCCGGTGCCCGCGCCACGCTGGCCGGTGCGCGCCGGATCGCCGTGCCGGGCTGCTACCCGACGGGCGCGTCGCTCGCCATCGCCCCGGCGCTGGCCGCCGGCCTGGTCGAGCCGGATGTCGTCGTGGTCGCGGTCAGCGGGACCTCGGGTGCCGGCCGCGTGCTCAAGGCGCACCTGCTCGGCTCGGAGGTCATGGGCTCGGCCACCGCCTACGGGGTCGGCGGCGCCCACCGGCACACGCCGGAGATCACGCAGAACCTCTCGGCGGTCGCCGGGCACCCCGTCCGGGTGTCCTTCACGCCCGTCCTCGCGCCCATGCCACGCGGCATCCTCACCACGGCGTCCGCACCCGTCAGGCCGGGCACCGACACCGAGGCGGCCGTGGACGCCTACCGCAAGGCCTACGCCGACGAGCCCTTCGTCCACGTCCTCGCCGACGGCTGGCCCGCGACCGCGGCCACGCTCGGCGCCAACGCCGTGCACCTGCGTGTGACGGTCGATCCGGACGCCGGCCGGCTCGTGGCCGTCACCGCGCTCGACAACCTCACCAAGGGGACCGCGGGCGCGGCCGTCCAGTGCATGAACATCGCGCTCGGCCTGCCCGAGACGGCCGGCCTCACGACGGTAGGGGTGGCCCCATGACACCCCTTGCGCCAATCTCGAGATCGATCGGGCCGCGGGCTGCCCAACCGCACCTCAGGGGAACGTGACGCAAGCCAGCCACAAGCACGTGACCAAACAGAACCTTCTGTCCCCAAACGCAACCACGACATTGAAATCCGGGGAGGCGGAGCAATCATGACCGTCAACGCGCCCAAGGGCTTCCGGTCCGCCGGGGTCGCCGCCGGAATCAAGGACACCGGCGCCAACGACGTCGCGCTCGTCGTCAACGACGGTCCGCTCGACATCGCCGCCGGGGTGTTCACCCGGAACAAGGTCAAGGCCGCCCCCGTCCTCTGGTCGCAGCAGGTGCTCCGGACCGGCCGGGCCAGGGCCGTCGTCCTCAACTCCGGCGGCGCAAACGCCTGCACCGGGCCCGAGGGCTTCCAGGACACCCACGCCACCGCCGAGCACGTCGCCGCCGCGCTCGGCATCGGCGCGATCGACGTGGCCGTCTGCTCCACGGGCCTGATCGGCGAGCGGCTCCCGATGGACAGGCTCAAGTCCGGTGTGGACGACGCGGCTGCGGCCCTCGCGGGCACGCGGGCGGCGGGCGTGGCGGCGGCCGAGGCCGTGATGACCACCGACACCGTCCCCAAACACGCGCAGTCCACTCAGGACGGATGGACCGTCGGCGGTCTCGCCAAGGGAGCCGGCATGTGTGCGCCGAACATGGCCACGATGCTCGCCGTCCTCACCACCGACGCCGTGCCCGTGGACGCTCAGGAGGCGCTCCGGCTGGCGGTCGACGCGACCTTCAACCGCCTCGACGTCGACGGTGGCACGTCCACCAACGACACCGTCCTCCTGCTGTGCTCGGGCGCCGCCGGCACGACCCCGGCCGACTTCACCGAGATCCTCACCGTGGTCTGCCAGGACCTGGTCGACCAGCTCCAGGCCGACGCCGAGGGCGCGACCAAGCACGTGGCGATCACCGTGAAGGGCGCGGCGACGACGCGGGAGGCCCGGCTCGCGGCGAAGGTGATCGCCGAGGACAACCTCTGCAAGACCGCGTTCTTCGGCGCCGATCCCAACTGGGGCCGCATCGCGATGGCGGTCGGCAACGCGCCCACGGACTTCGACCCGGCCGGGCTGGACATCACGATCAACGGCGTCGCCGTCTGCCGGCACGGGCGGAAGGCGGAGGACCGCACGAAGGCCGACCTGACCGGAAAGCACATCGACGTCGAGGTCCACCTGCACGCGGGCGAGGGTGAGGCGACCGTGCTCACCACGGACCTGTCCCACGGCTACGTCGAAGAGAACAGCGCCTACTCGACATGACCGCGGACGTGACCAGGTTCGAGGCTGCCGAGAAGGCCGCCGTGCTCGTCGAGGCGCTGCCGTGGCTGCAGCGCTTCCACGGGGCCACCGTCGTGATCAAGTACGGCGGCAACGCCATGGTCGACGACGCCCTCAAGACCGCGTTCGCGCAGGACATGGTGTTCCTCAAGCTCGCCGGCCTGCACCCGGTCGTCGTGCACGGGGGCGGCCCGCAGATCACCGCGATGCTGAACCGGCTCGGCATCGCCGGCGAGTTCAAGGCCGGCCTCCGGGTCACCACGCCGGAGACCATGGACGTCGTCCGGATGGTGCTGACCGGGCAGGTCAGCCGCGAGCTCGTCGGCCTCATCAACGCACACGGCCCGTACGCGGTCGGCATCTCCGGCGAGGACGCCCGGCTGCTCACCGCCGAGCGCCGCACGGCCACCGTGGACGGCGAGACCGTCGACCTCGGGCTCGTCGGCGACGTCGTGGCCGTCAACCCGGACGCGGTGCTCGACATCGTCCGTGCCGGCCGGATCCCCGTGGTGTCCACGGTGGCCCCGGACGTGGCCGGACTGGCGCACAACGTGAACGCCGACACCGCCGCGGCCGCGATCGCCGTCGCACTCGAGGCGGAGAAGCTCGTGATGCTGACCGACGTCGAGGGGCTGTACGCAGCCTGGCCGAATCGGGACTCGCTGCTCAACGAGCTCCGCGCGGGTGCGCTCGAGGCCATGCTGCCGAGCCTCGCCAGCGGGATGATTCCGAAGATGGAGGCGTGCCTCGCCGCGGTGCACGGCGGCGTGCCGCGCGCGCACGTGATCGACGGGCGGCTCGCCCACTCCGTGCTGCTGGAGGTCTTCACCAGCCACGGCGTGGGCACGATGGTACTGCCGGACGAGGAGGAAACCACGTGATCACGTCCAATGTGGATGGTCAGGCTCGGTGGCGGTCGTCCGTCATGGACAACTACGGCACGCCCGCGCTGACGCTCGTCCGCGGCGAGGGCGCGCACGTCTGGGACGCGGACGGGAACCGCTACCTGGACCTCGTCGGCGGCATCGCGGTCAACGCGCTCGGCCACGCCCACCCCGCGGTCGTCGAGGCGGTCACGAACCAGGTCGCCACCCTCGGCCACACCTCGAACCTCTACGTGAACCCGGTCGCCGTCGAGCTCGCCGAGGCGCTGCTGGACGTCGCCGGGCTCGCCGGCCGGGCCAAGGTGCTGTTCACGAACTCGGGCGCGGAGGCCGTGGAGGCGGCGGTGAAGCTCGCCCGGCTCACCGGCCGCACCGGGCTCGTCGCCTGCGACGGCGCGTTCCACGGCCGCACGATGGGCGCGCTCACCGTCACCGGCCAGCCGGCCAAGCGGACGCCGTTCGAGCCGCTGCTGCCGAACGTCACCCATGTCCCGTTCGGCGACGTCGAGGCACTGCGCGCGGCCGTGGACACCGACACCGCGGCCGTGTTCGTCGAGCCGGTCCTCGGCGAGGGCGGCGTGCACCCGGCACCCGCCGGCTACCTGCACGCGGCGCGCGAGATCACCGCCGCCGCGGGCGCGCTGCTCGTGCTCGACGAGGTGCAGACCGGCATCGGCCGGCTCGGCGACTGGTTCGCCTTCCACCAGGCCGGCGTCACGCCGGACGTGGTCACGCTGGCCAAGGGCCTCGGCGGCGGCCTGCCGCTCGGCGCGTGCGTCGGCGTCGGCGCGGCCGCGGACCTCCTCAGGCCGGGTCACCACGGCACGACGTTCGGCGGCAACCCGGTCGCGTGCGCCGCCGGCCTGGCCGTGCTGCGCACGATCGCCGCCGAGGGACTGTGCGGGCGGGCCGCCGCACTCGGCAAGGAGATCGCCGCGGGGGTCGAGGCGCTGGGCCACCCGCTCGTCACCGAGGTGCGTGGGGCCGGCCTGCTGCTCGGTATCGGCCTCGCCGCACCGGCCGCGGCCCGGGTGGCCGGCGCCGCCGCGAAGGCCGGCTACCTGGTCAACAACGTCCAGCCCGACACGATCCGCCTGGCGCCGCCGCTGATCGTCGACGCCGGCGACGTCAAGGGCTTTCTCGCGACACTTCCATCCCTACTCGACGCCACCGAGGAGTCCTGATGGTCCGGCACTTCCTGCGCGACGACGACCTGTCCCCGGCCGAGCAGACCGCGGTGCTCGACCTCGCCGACCGGATGAAGGCCGACCGGCTCGGGTTCCGTGTCCTGGAAGGGAAGTCGGTCGCGACGATCTTCGAGAAGAACTCCACGCGCACCCGGCTCTCGTTCGAGGTCGGCATCGACCAGCTGGGCGGCCACCCGATCGTCGTCGACGGGCGCACCATGCAGCTCGGCCGCGAGGAGACCATCGAGGACACCTCCCGGGTGCTGTCCCGCTACGTCGACGCCGTGGTGTGGCGGACGTTCGCGCAGGCCCGGATGACCGCGTTGGCCTCGGTGTCCACGGTCCCGGTGATCAACGCGCTCACCAACGAGTTCCACCCGTGCCAGGTGCTCGCCGACCTGCAGACCGTTCGGGAGCGGCACGGCAGGCTGGCCGGCGTCACGCTGACCTACCTCGGCGACGGCGGCAACAACATGGCGCAGTCGCTGCTGCTCGGCGGTGCCACGGCGGGCCTGCATGTGCGGGTCTGCGGCCCCACGGGCTTCCAGCCGCACGGCGAGATCATGCTCGACGCCAAGCACCGCGCCGAGGCGACCGGCGGCAGCGTCGCGCTCATCGTCGACCCACACGCCGCCGTCGACGGCGCGGACGTGCTCGTCACCGACTCCTGGACGTCGATGGGCCAGGAGAACGACGGCAAGGACCGCGTGGCGCCGTTTCGGCCCTACCAGGTCAACACCGAGCTGCTGGCCCGCGCCGCGCGCGACGCGATCGTGCTGCACTGCCTGCCCGCGCATCGCGGCATGGAGATTACCGACGAGGTGCTCGACGGGCCGGCGAGCGCGGTGTGGGACGAGGCGGAGAACCGGCTGCACAGCCAGAAGGCGCTGCTGGCCTGGCTCCTGGAGAAGGCGGGCGAGCGATGACCGTGCCACGGGTCGCGCGGCAGGCCAGGATCGTCGAGCTGGTGTCCTCGATGGGCATCCGCAGCCAGACCGAGCTCGCGAAGCTGCTCGCGGGGGAGGGGATCGAGGTCACGCAGGCGACGCTGTCCCGGGACCTCGACGAGCTGGGTGCGGTCAAGCTGCGTGGCGTGGACGGCGGCGCCCCGGTGTACGTGATCCCGGAGGACGGCAGCCCGGTCCGCGGCGTGCAGGGCGGCACCTCGCGCCTCGCCCGGCTGCTGGCCGAGCTGCTGGTGTCCGCGGACTACTCGGCGAACCTGACAGTGTTGCGAACCCCGCCCGGTGCCGCGCAGTTCCTCGCCAGCGCGATCGACCGGGCCGCCATGTACGAGGTCGTCGGCACGATCGCCGGCGACGACACGGTGATGGTCATCGCCCGGGAACCGTTGTCCGGCAGGGACCTCGCCGACATCTTCACCGCACTCGCAGCAAGAACAGACGTGAACAAGGGAGAAGGCAATGACTGAGCGGATCGTGCTGGCCTACTCGGGCGGCCTGGACACGTCCGTGGCGATCGGCTGGATCGCCGAGGAGACCGGAGCCGAGGTGGTGGCCGTCGCCGTGGACGTCGGCCAGGGTGGCGAGGACCTCGACACCATCCGCAAGCGGGCACTGGACTGCGGTGCAGTGGAGGCCGTCGTCGCCGACGCCCGCGACGAGTTCGCGGACCAGTACTGCCTGCCCGCGCTGCGGGCCAACGCGCTGTACATGGACCGCTATCCGCTGGTCTCGGCGCTGTCCCGGCCGGTGATCGTCAAGCACCTCGCCGAGGCGGCGAAGTACCACGGCGCCTCCACCGTGTCGCACGGCTGCACCGGCAAGGGCAACGACCAGGTGCGCTTCGAGGTCGGCATCGGCGCGCTCGCCCCCGACCTCAAGGTGATCGCCCCGGTCCGCGACTTCGCGTGGACGCGGGAGAAGGCCATCGCCTACGCGAACGAGCGAAACCTGCCGATCGACCAGACGAAGTCCTCCCCGTACTCGATCGACCAGAACGTGTGGGGGCGTGCGGTGGAGACCGGCTTCCTCGAGGACATCTGGAACGCGCCCATCGAGGACGTCTACTCCTACACCGCGGACCCGGCCCAGCCGCGTGACCCCGACGAGGTGGTCATCACGTTCGACAAGGGCGTGCCGGTGGCCATCGACGGCGAGACGGTGACCGTCCTGCAGGCCATCCAGCAGCTCAACCGGCGGGCCGGCGCGCAGGGAGTCGGGCGGCTGGACATGGTCGAGGACCGGCTGGTGGGCATCAAGAGCCGCGAGGTGTACGAGGCGCCCGGTGCGATCGCGCTGATCACCGCACACCAGGAGCTGGAGAACGTCACGGTCGAGCGGGACCTCGCCCGGTTCAAGCGCCAGGTCGAGCAGCGTTGGGCGGAGCTGGTCTACGACGGTCTGTGGTTCTCCCCGTTGAAGGACGCCCTGGACACGTTCGTCGCGAAGACCCAGGAGCACGTCAGCGGCGACATCCGGCTGACGCTCCACAGTGGACGCGCAGTCGTCACCGGACGGCGCAGCGAGCAGTCGCTGTACGACTTCAACCTGGCGACCTACGACGAGGGCGACACGTTCGACCAGTCGCTGGCCAAGGGCTTCGTGCAGCTGTGGGGCCTGCCGTCGAAGATCGCGGCCAAGCGCGACCGGCACCATGCCTGAGCCCGTAGCGCTCTGGGGCGGGCGGTTCGCGTCCGGTCCCGCCGAGGCGATGGCGGCGCTGTCCGCGTCGACCCACTTCGACTGGCGGCTCGCGCCGTACGACATCGCCGGCTCCCGCGCACACGCCCGCGTCCTGCACCAGGCGAAGCTGCTGACCGACGACGAGCTGGCCGGCATGCTCGCGGCGCTGGACGCGCTGGCGGCCGACGTCGCGTCGGGTGCCTTCACGCCGACGGTCGCCGACGAGGACGTACACACCGCGCTCGAACGCGGCCTGCTCGAGCTGGCCGGACCCGAGCTCGGCGGCAAGCTGCGCGCCGGCCGGTCCCGCAACGACCAGGTGGCGACGCTGTTCCGGATGTGGCTGCGCGACGCCGCCCGCCGGGTCGCGGCCGGCGTCGGCGCGGTCGTCGAGGCCCTGCTGCACCAGGCGGACCGGCACCCGGACGCGGTCATGCCCGGCCGCACGCACCTGCAGCACGCGCAGCCCGTGCTGCTCGCGCACCACCTGCTGGCCCACGTCCAGGCGCTGCTGCGCGACGTCGACCGGCTCCGTGACTGGGACCGCCGGACGGCCGTGTCGCCCTACGGGTCGGGTGCGCTCGCCGGGTCGTCGCTCGGCCTGGACCCGGCGTCGGTGGCGGCCGAGCTGGGCTTCGACGCGCCGGCCGCGAACTCCATCGACGCGGTCGCCTCGCGCGACTTCGCCGCGGAGATCGCGTTCTGCCTGGCGATGCTCGGAGTCGACCTGTCGCGGCTCGCCGAGGAGGTCATCGTCTGGACCACCGCCGAGTTCGGCTACGCGACACTCGACGACGCCTGGGCGACCGGCAGCTCGATCATGCCGCAGAAGAAGAACCCGGACGTCGCGGAGCTGACCCGCGGCAAGGCCGGCCGGCTGATCGGCAACCTGACCGGGCTGCTCGCGGTGCTCAAGGCGCAGCCGCTCGCGTACAACCGGGACCTGCAGGAGGACAAGGAGCCGCTGTTCGACTCGGTCGAGCAACTGGAGTCGCTGCTGCCGGCGATCGCGGGGATGGTCGGCACGCTGCGGTTCGACACCGTGCGGATGGCCACGGTGGCGCCGGCCGGGTTCACGCTGGCGACCGACATCGCGGAGTGGCTCGTGCGGCAGGGCGTGCCGTTCCGCGTCGCGCACGAGGCCGCGGGGGACTGCGTGCGGATCGCCGAGTCCCGCGGTGTGGGCCTGGAGCAGCTCACCGACGAGGAGCTCGCCGGGGTGCACCCCGCGCTGACGCCGGAGGTCCGCGACGTGCTGACGGTCGAGGGCTCGATCGCGTCCCGCGACGCGTACGGCGGGACGGCCCCGGCACGGGTCGCGGACCAGCGCGCTCGGATCGCGGACGTGCTGGCCGACCTACGGGAGTGGGCCGAGGGTCGGTGACCTAGCGCTGGGCGTTCACCGTGACGGCCGCCCAGTCGCCGGAGTGCGCCAGCCAGCGTGCGACGGGAACCCGCTTGCGGGTGCCGTCGGGGTTGACCGCGATCAGCTTGCCACCATCGAGCTCCAGCGCCTGGAACCGGAACTCGCGCTTCACCGGGCCCACCACGGCGGGAACCTCGACGAACGTCGGGTACACCCAGAAGTACGGCCGGACGAGGTAGAGGATCCCGATCAGCATCGGCATCAGGCCGGCGACGACCGCCGGGCTGAACTCGCCGAGCAGGGCGAGCCACAACCCGAGGAACACGCAGACCGCACCGAGTACGAGAGCGACGATGCCGACGACCGGGTTGTAGCGGACCTTCATGCGTGCCTCCTTGGTGTGCTGTTCGAGGTGACTATGCCGGGTGGCGCCGGGACCGTTCCCGGCAGCCATGCACAATAGTTGTGCACAGGAAGTATGCACAGTTATTGTGCATGCGTGGAACACATCGAGCTCGACAGCCGAGCGATGCGCGTGCTCGCCCACCCGCTGCGGTCCCGGCTGCTCAGCGAGCTACGCGTGCACGGCGCCGCCAACGCGACCGCGCTCGCCGAGCGGCTGGGCACCAACACCGGCGCCACCAGCTACCACCTGCGCAAGCTGGCCGAGGTCGGCCTCGTCGAGGAGACCGCCGAGGGGACCGGCAGGCAACGTTTCTGGGTCGCCGCGCAGGACTCGCACAGCTGGCGCAACACCGACTACGACGATCCGGACGCGCAGGCCGCGGCGGGCTGGCTGCGCCGGCAGCAGTTCCGGATCTTGGTCGAGCGAGCAGAGGTGTGGGAGCAGGAGCGTGCGCGCTGGCCGGAGGCCTGGCAGGAGGCGGCCACCATGTCCGACGCCATCCTCGAACTGGACGCCGACCAGCTGGCCGAGCTCATGGACGAGCTCTACGCGGTGCTGCTGCGCTACCGGGAGTCGGGGCCGAGCGAGGGCGGCCATCAGGTCGTGGTGAACCTCGTCGGGATGCCGGCCGATCCGCGGGACGCGCCGTGAACTTGCACCGCCGGTACCTCGTGCTGCTCGCGTTGCGCTGGTTACCGGTCGGCCTGTGCATACCGATCCTCGTCCTGCTGCCGCTGAGCCGCGGCCTGACGCTGGCCGAGACCGGCCTCGCCGCGTCGCTGCAGGGCTTCGTCGTGCTGGCGCTGGAACTGCCGACCGGCGGACTGTCCGACTCGTGGGGCCGGCGCCCGACCCTGGTGCTCGCCGCGAGCGTGGCCGTCGTGTCGATGTCGCTGCTGGCCGTCGCGGACTCGTTCGCCCTGTTCGCGATCGTCTATGTCCTGCAAGGCATCTACCGCGCGCTGGACAGCGGTCCGCTGGAGTCGTGGTACGTCGACGTCTCGCTCGCGGCGGACCCGTCGGTGAAGCTGGAGCGCGGGCTGTCCGCGGGCGGGACCGTGATCGGGCTCGCGATCGGCGCCGGCGCGCTCGCCACGGGCGGGCTCGTCGCCTGGGTCGAGATGCCCGGGATCCCGACGCTCGTGGTGCCGGTGCTCGCCGGCCTCTGCGTGCAGGTCACCGGCCTCGCCGCGATCGTCCTGCTGGTACGCGAACCGCCGCACCCGGACGGCCGGCGCCGGCTGCTGGCGTCCCTGCGCGACGTGCCGAGAGCGATCACCGACGGCGTTCGGGTGGTCCGCCGGTCCCGGGTCCTGCTCGCGCTCGTCGCGGTCGAGCTGTGCTGGGGCTTCGGCATGGTCACATTCGAGGTGCTGATGCCGGTTCGGCTGTCGGAGCTGCTCGGCGGCACGGAGGAGGCGGCGGCGGTCACCGGGCCGGCGAGCGCGGTGGCCTGGCTCGTGGCCGCCGCCGGGGCCGCGGTGATCCCACTGCTGACCGCCCGCGTCGGGGTGGCCGTCACCGCGGGCGTGCTGCGGATCGCGCACGGCGTCGCGGTGGTCGGCATGGGTCTGCTCGCCGGCCCCGCCGGGGTGCTGACCGGCTACCTCGCGACGTACCTCGTGCACGGCGCCAGCAACCCGGTGCACATGACCCTGCTGCATCGCGAGGTGTCCGGCGAGAACCGGTCCACGGTGATGTCGATCAACTCGATGATGATGCAGCCGGCCGGCGCGCTCGGCATGATCCTGCTGACCGCGCTCGCCACCGGCACCTCGGTGAGCACGGCGATCGTGGTCGGCGCGGTCGTGCTCGCGCTCGCCGCGCCGCTGTACCTGCCCGCCATCCGCGCCGAACGGCGCCCGCGGGTACCCGTATAGGCTCGGCCCGTGTCCGTTGCCGGTTCCCTCCCGCCGAGCCGGCAGCTCACCCGTTCCGAGCTGGCGGTCGACCCGGTCGACGCGGCGAAACTGTTGCTGGGGTGCGTGCTCGAGGCCGACGACGTTCGGGTCCGGCTCACCGAGGTGGAGGCCTACCGTGGCGGCGACGACCCGGCGTCCCACTGCTACCGCGGCCGGACCGCGCGCAACGAGGTGATGTTCGGCCCGGCCGGCCACCTGTACGTCTACTTCGTGTACGGCATGCACTTCTGCGCGAACGTCGTGTCCCTGACCGACGGCGTGCCGGGCGCGGTGTTGCTTCGCGCCGGCGAGGTCGTCGCGGGAGTCGACGTGGCGAGATCCCGCCGGCCGACCTCCCGCAGTGACGCCGAGCTGGCGAAGGGCCCTGCCCGGCTGACCGGCGTGCTCGGCTTGGATCGTGCCCACAACGGCGCGGACCTGATCGACCCGTCCTCCCCGGTGCGCCTGCTGGCGAGCGACCCGCTGCCGCCGTCGACGATCCGGACCGGTCCACGGGTGGGCGTCGCGGTGGCGATGGACGTTCCGTGGCGGTTCTGGATCGACGGCTCCCGCACGGTGAGCACGTACCGCCGCGGCGGCAAGGCGGCCCGGCAAACGCGGTCGCCCGCACCCCGGTTGCCTCGCTAGCCTCCAACTGTGACGCTCCCGCAACCCCTTCCGGCGGATACGGGAGTATTGGTCACCGTGGGAGAACACATACTCGACGAGCTGTCCTGGCGCGGGCTGATCGCGCAGTCCACCGACCTCGCCGCGCTGCGGAAGGATCTGGACGCCGGTCCGACCACCCTGTACGCCGGCTTCGACCCGAGCGCGCCGAGCCTGCATGCCGGCAACCTCGTGCCACTGCTGCTGCTGCGCCGGTTCCAGCGCGCCGGGAACCGGCCGATCGTGCTCGCCGGCGGCGCGACCGGCATGGTCGGCGACCCGCGCGACGTCGGTGAGCGCGTGCTCCAGTCCACCGACGTCGTCGCCGAGTGGACCGACCGGATCCGCGGCCAGCTCGAACGCTTCGTCGACTTCGACGACTCGCCCACCGGCGCGATCGTCGTGAACAACCTGGCCTGGACCGGCGACCTGCCGGTGCTGGAGTTCCTGCGCGACGTGGGCAAACACTTCTCGGTCAACGTGATGCTCGCCAGGGAGACGGTCAAGCGTCGGCTCGAGACCGACGGCATGTCCTACACCGAGTTCAGCTACCTGCTCCTGCAGTCCCACGACTACCTGGAGCTGTTCCGCCGGCATGGCTGCACGCTGCAGGTCGGCGGCTCCGACCAGTGGGGCAACATCATCGGCGGCGTGGAGCTGGTCCGCCGGGTCGAGGGGGCCGGCGTGCACGCG
The DNA here is from genome assembly GCF_050699935.1 of Actinophytocola sp. NCBI lineage: Bacteria > Bacillati > Actinomycetota > Actinomycetes > Pseudonocardiales > Pseudonocardiaceae > Actinophytocola > Actinophytocola sp. The sequence goes on along the minus strand of NZ_JBOHGB010000170.1, from coordinate 974 downwards.
CTGACCGCGCCGCTTGTCACCGACGCCGAGGGGCGCAAGTTCGGCAAGTCCACCGGCGGCGGCAACGTCTGGCTCGACCCGGAGCTGACCTCGCCGTACGGCTGGTACCAGTACTTCGTGAACGTCGGCGACGCGGACGTCGTCCGGTACCTCCGCATGTTCACGTTTCTGCCCCGCGAGGAGATCGAGGCGCTCGCGGAGGACACGGCCGAGCGCCCGCAGCTGCGGGCCGCGCAGCGCAAGCTCGGGGAGGAGTTCACCCGGCTGGTGCACGGGGACCACGAGACCGCGCAGGTCATCGCCGCGAGCCGGGCGCTGTTCGGTCGCGGGGAGCTGCGTGAGCTCGACGAGAGCACGCTGACCGCCGCGATGGCCGAGGCACCCACCGGGTCCGTCCGGCTGGCCGACGAGCCGACCATCGTGGACCTGCTGGTCGCGTCCGGGCTCACGCCGAGCAAGGGCGCCGCCCGGCGTGCCGTCGCCGAAGGCGGCGCGTACGTCAACAACGTCAAGGTGACCGACGAGGGCTGGCGGCCGGCCAAGGAGGAGCTCCTGCACGGCCGATGGCTAGTCCTGCGGCGCGGCAAGCGGAGCACGGCAGGGGTCGAAGTAGCCGTGTGACCTGGGAAAACAACGGTTAAGGGGGGCCGGTTCCAGCCTCGTTTACGGGTGCGTGTAACTTTCTTCCTGCCAGCGCGGAACGGGCCCGGAATTTCGGGAACGAGCGTAGGCAGGGGTCGCGAACCAAGCTCTCACGCAGGTGATAGAGTGGGCGACCTGCGGTTCGAAGCGATTCGGACCAAACCGAGGACCAAAGCCCCCGGATCACACAGCTGTTGCAGTGTGCGATGGGTGTGCGTGTGTTGTTTGAGAACTCAACAGTGTGTCGATTGATGCTAGTGAGCTTGTGCCTGGCCTTTTGGTTGGGTGTTGCTGGGGTTTTTTCTCTTTGATGCATTATTGGAGAGTTTGAT
>NZ_JBOHGB010000169.1:0-14580 GCF_050699935.1 Actinophytocola sp. | reverse complement strand
GCAAGACGATGGGGCACGCGGGTGCGATCGTGTCCGGCTCGTCGGGGACCGCGCAGGCGAAGAAGGAGGCCCTGGAGGCCGCGGGGGTCCGGGTCGGCAAGACTCCGTCCGAGACCGCCGAACTCGCTCGGCTGCTCGTCGCCAAGGCAGGCTGAGGGTAGGTCTGCGAGTCTCTGGGACCACGGGTCGGATGCTGGTGTAGCGTCCGGCCCAACGGTGGTCCCGACGAGGGAACCACCCGCCGGCTCCGGTCGTCGGAGGCGGGGGAGGGCCGGCTTTACCAGTTGGCCCTCGACCGAGACCGTTTGCAATCGCGTCGAGTGAGCTGAGGAGAGCAACGCGATGACCTACCCAGGCGGGGCACCGGGTGGTTACCCGGGTCAGGGCCCGCAGCAGCCGCTTCAAGGTCCGGGCTACGGCCCGCCGCCGGGGAGTGGGACGAAGCTCGGCCTGCCGCAGATCATATTCCTGGTCGTCGGCGGCCTCGGCCTGATCAACTTCTTCGTGGGGTTCGCCGACATCTTCGACGGTGCCAACCAGAGCTTCTTCGCGGCGCCCACGCCGGTGCCCGCGCTGTTCCTACTCGGCGGGCTGTTCGTGGTGCCGGCGATCATGCCCGGCGGCGCGAAGGCCGGCATCGCCCCGGCCGCGTTCTCCGTGACCGGCATGCTGACGGTGCTCTTCTTCACCTTCGCCACCGACCCGGACCTCGGCGTCGGCTCGATCCTGATGCTGATCTTCGGCATCCTGCAGGGCGCTGCCAGCGTGGTCGCGTACCTGTTCGAGGTGGGCATCATGAAGGCGCCGACGCCGGGCCAGGCGCAGGGCCAGTACGGCCAGCAGCCGCCGATGTACCCGCCGTCCGGGCAGTTCCCGCAGCAACAGCAGCCGCCGCCGGGGCAGTACCCGCCGGCGCCGGGGCAGCAGACCACGTTCGCGCCGCAGCAGGGTCAGTTCGGCCAGCCGGGTCAGCAGCCCGGGACCCCGCCGGGCGGGTACCCGCAGCAGTAGAGCTCGCCAGACGCACCGATGGGGGTGGCGCCGGATTTCCGGTGCCACCCCCATTGACGTGCGGTGACGCTGTTCATCTGATGCGGTGCGCGGGCGGCGAGCCTGACCTGGACGGCCGCGCCCGCGTGTCAGAGTGGCGGCATGGCGCCGTCCCTCGACCTCGATGCCGCCGACGCCAGGCACGACGACGACGTCGCCGTCCCGACGCTGATTCGCGTCCGGGTACTGGTGTTCGCCACGCTCGGTTCGATCGTCACCGGCTACGCGGCGATCGCCGCGTTGCTCGCCTTCGTCACCGCGATCGCCCCGCTGGCCCACTTCTCCACCGGCGGTGTGGTCGCCGCCGCGCTGCCGGCCTGGCTCGCCGCGCACCAGGTGCCGCTCGCGATCGACGGGCTGGAGCTCGGCGTGCTGCCGCTCCTGCCGACCGTGGGCCTGATGCTGATGGCCGCGCGGGCCGCGTCCGGCGCCGCCGTGCGGCTGGGCCTGTCGGGTCCGTGGCAGGCGGCGCAGGCGGTCGGCGCGATCGCCGTGGGGCACGGCGGCTGCGGGCTCGCCATCGCGCTCGCGGCGTCCGGCCACGGGGTGTCCGTCGATCCGCTGGCCGCGTTCTACTACCCGACGCTGATCGCCGCGCTCGCCGCGATCCTCGGTGTGCTGCGGCGCTGCGGGCTGTGGGACGCCCTCGTGGCCCGCGCCGACCCGGTCGCGTCGCACGGGCTGCGGGCCGGGTTGGTCGCGGTCTTGCTGCTGCTGGCGACGGGCGGGGCGGTGCTGACGTTCGCACTCCTCACGTCGGTCTCGACCGCGAAGGACCTGTTCGCCACGTTCGCCCCCGGCGTCGGCAACGGGCTCGGCATGGTGCTGCTGTCGGTCGGGTTCGTGCCGAACGCGGTGATCGCCGGGGTCGGGTTCGTCGCCGGGCCCGGCTTCTCGATGGGCATCGTGTCGGTGTCGCCGCTGGCCTTCGACGGTGGTCCGGTGCCCGGACTGCCGCTGCTCGCCGCGCTGCCGGAGGAGCCGGCCGGGTGGTGGCCGGCGTTGTTCGTGCTGCCGCTGGGTATCGGCGTGCTGGTCGGTCGGCGGCTGAGGGACGTCGCCGAGGAGCCGGTCGCGCGCGTGCGCGGTGTCGCGGTCGCGGCCGGCGTCGTGGCCGTGGTGTTCGTCGTGTTGGCCGGGAGCGCGGGCGGGCGAGTGGGGATGGGACCGTTCGACCCGGTGAACCTGCGTGCCGCGGCGGTGTCGATGGCGCTGGTGGCGTGGGTCGGCATCCCGGCCGCGATCACCGCGTGGCTGGGCGGGCCTCGCCCGGTTCGCTACGACCCGCCCGGCCTGCCCGGTTCGGATCCAGCTCCGGAAGATCCCGAAGCAGACGACCCCGAAGCGGACGACCCCGAGGCAAGCAGCCCGGAAGCAGAAGCTCCAGAGGCAGACGGCCCAGAAGGCGAGTCCGGAACAGAGGATTCCGGCACGGACACGATCGAAGCGGATGATCTCGCGACGGACGAGGTCGACCGGGACGATCCCGAACGAGACGATCGCTGAGCGGAACCCGGCCCGCCCCGGCGGGCCGGGCGAGCGCATCTCCGGCGGCCGCCTAAGCTGCGCATATGCGCGCAAAGGGGAGAATCCGCTGAGGGAGATGGCCTCGGCGACGGTGAGACCGGACGCCCCGGCGCGGGTCGTCGTCCTGGTCTCCGGTTCGGGAACCCTCCTGCAGTCCGTGCTCGACGCGAGCGCGGACCCCGGCTACCCCGTGCGCGTGGTCGCGGTCGGGGCGGACCGGCCCGGCATCGAGGGGCTGGCGCGGGCCGAGCGCGCCGGCCTGCCGGCCTTCGTGGTACGGCTCGGCGACCATCCCGACCGGTCCGCGTGGGACAAGGCACTGACGGACGCCGTCGCCGGGTACGCGCCGGACCTCGTGGTGTCCGCCGGGTTCATGAAGATCCTCGGGCCGACGTTCCTGGAGCGGTTCGACGGCCGCGTGCTGAACACGCATCCCGCGCTGCTGCCGGCCTTTCCCGGCGCGCACGCGGTCGCCGACGCGGTGGCGCACGGTGTCCGGGTCACCGGGTGCACGGTGCACCTGGTCGACGCGGGCGTGGACACCGGTCCGATCGTGGCGCAGCAGGCGGTCACCGTGGCGCCGGACGAGGACGCCGGCTCGCTGCACGAGCGGATCAAGGTTGTCGAGCGTCGCCTGCTGGTCGACGTGATCGCGCTGATGGCCCGGGAGGGCTACACGGTGCACGGACGAAAGGTGAGCATCCCGTGACTGACGAGCGGCGCCCGGTTCGCCGGGCCCTCATCGGGGTTTCGGACAAGGCGGGCCTGTTGGAGCTCGCCACCGGCCTGCACGCGAACGGCGTGGAGATCGTGTCGACCGGCGGGACCGCGCGTGTCATCGCCGACGCCGGGGTGCCGGTGACACCGGTTGAACAGGTGACGGGATTCCCGGAGTCACTGGACGGCCGGGTGAAGACGTTGCACCCGCGGGTGCACGCGGCACTGCTGGCCGACATGCGCAACCCGGCCCACGTCTCGCAGCTGGAGTCACTGGGCATCCAGCCGTTCGACCTGCTGGTCGTGAACCTGTACCCGTTCGAGCGGACTGTGGCGTCCGGCGCCGCGAGCGACGAGTGCGTCGAGCAGATCGACATCGGCGGGCCGGCGATGGTGCGCGCGGCGGCGAAGAACCACGCGTCGGTGGCCGTCGTGGTCGACCCGTCCCGGTACGACTGGGTGCTCGAGCAGGTGCGCGACGGCGGTTTCACGCTCGCGGACCGGCGTTCGCTCGCGGCCGCGGCCTACCGGCACACGGCGTCCTACGACATCGCGGTGGCGTCCTGGGTGGGCAACGTGCTCGCGCCCGACGACGCGGGCTCGGGTTTCCCCGGCTGGGTCGGCGCGAGCTGGGAGCGGCGTACGGTGCTGCGGTACGGCGAGAACCCCCACCAGCGGGCCGCGCTGTTCGTGTCGGGCCACGGCGGCAGTGGGCTGGCGACCGCGGCGCAGGTGCACGGCAAGGAGATGTCGTACAACAACTATGTCGACGCGGACGCCGCGTGGCGGGCCGCGTTCGACCACGAGCTGCCGTGCGTCGCGATCATCAAGCACACCAACCCGTGCGGCATCGCAGTGTCTACTGTGGATGGTTTCGGGGCGATCGCCGACGCGCACCGCCGGGCGCACGCGTGCGACCCGCTGAGCGCCTTCGGTGGCGTGATCGCGGCCAACCGTGCGATCACCGTGGACATGGCCGAGCAGGTGGCGGAGGTCTTCACCGAGGTGATCGTCGCTCCGTCCTATGCGGACGGTGCGGTGGATGTGCTGTCCCGCAAGAAGAACCTCCGGATCCTGGTCGCCGCGCCCCCGCCGCGCGGTGGCGCGGAGATCCGCCCGGTGTCCGGCGGCCTGCTGATGCAGACCCGCGACGTCATCGACGCCGAGGGCGACGACCCGGCGAAGTGGACCCTGGCGACGGGTTCCCCCGTGTCGGACGAGGTCCTGGCCGACCTGGCGTTCGCCTGGCGTGCCTGTCGAGCGGTGAAGTCGAACGCGATCGTCCTCGCGTCCGGCGGTGCGACCGTCGGCGTCGGCATGGGTCAGGTGAACCGGGTCGACGCCGCCCGGCTGGCGGTCGAGCGGGCCGGCGAGCGGGCGGCGGGTTCGGTGGCGGCGTCGGACGCGTTCTTCCCGTTCCCGGACGGGCCGCAGTTGCTGCTGAACGCAGGGGTCCGAGCGATCGTGCAGCCCGGCGGCTCGGTCCGGGACGCCGAGGTGATCGCGGTCGCGGAGGCGGCGGGGGCCTCGCTTTACCTGACCGGAACCCGGCACTTCGCGCACTGACCCGTCCCCAGGACCCGTTCGCGCACACGGTTTTCGTCGGTGCACACCGGTAGGCTGAAAAGCAGGGGGCCCCCTCGCGGTTGTCCACAATGCGCGCGGTTGTCCACAGATCAGCGCGCACACGCCGGTGTTGTCGGTGTCCGCCAGTACGTTCGATTCCGGGGGCCCAAAGCTCTCCGACGTCCGCGACACGGTTGCGGGACCGTGGCGAGCCACTGCGCGTCGCGGACGACCCCTGACCGCCGACTCGGCAAGTGCCGGCAGGTCGTTGAGTCCGCGCCCCTTACACGGACGCCTTACCCCAGCCGGGTGGGCCGCGGTTGGCACCCTGGCAGAAACCCCGGTCGCCTCCTGTCCGCCCCCGTGCTAGTATCGAACAGGCGTTCGAGTGGTGCCGCCTTCCCCGCGGCGTGTGCGGAGTTGCGGGGAGGTGTGTGCGGATGCCGGCGTTGGGTGCATCGCTGGCCACTTCCGGTGCGGTGGGAGTGGCCAGCGACCTCGCCAAGGCGCCGTCCGGTCGGGTGCGGATGTTACCCGTGCACACCGACCTTGCCGGGCTGTTCCCGTGGGGCGGCCTCCGGCGGGGCAGCACCGTGTCGGTGCACGGCTCGACGTCACTGCTGCTCGCCCTGCTGGCTCCGCCGACGGCGAGCGACTCGTGGGCGGCCGTCGTCGGCATGCCCAACCTCGGCGTGCTCGCCGCCGCCGAGTTGGGTGTCGCGGTCGACCGGCTCGCGCTCGTCCGGCATCCCGGTGCCGACCTGCCCACGGTGGTCGCCGCCCTGCTCGACGGGATGGACCTCGTCGTCACCCCGCGCGCCCGGCTCACCGACGCGCAGGCGAGGCGCCTGTCCACGCGCGCCCGTCATCGCGGTGCCGTCCTGCTGGCCGTCGGCGCCTGGCCGGGTGTCGACCTCGAGCTGCACTGCGTGCGGTCCCGTTGGGCAGGCATCGGCGAGGGGTACGGCTACCTCGCCCGCCGCGAGGTCACGGTCCGGGCTCGCGGTCGTGGCGCCGCCGCCCGTCCGGCCTGGGTGTCCCTGCAGGTTCCCGGTCCCGGCGGCGGCATCGCTCCGTCCCTCGAACACGTGCGCCCCGCGGCCCGCCCGAACCCCATGGCCGGTGGCTCGCCGGTGGGTGTCGCATGAGCACGCGGAGATGTCGGTCCATGCGGCTGACTTTGGCCTCAGCCAAGCGTTTCCGGCCCACCTGAGAGATGGCTGAAAGCTCGCTTGACACCCTCGCACTTCGAACGTACGTTCGAAACATGGACGTCAGGACACCACCCCGGATGCTCGTCGTGTGGTGCCCGGACTGGCCGGTGACCGCTGCGGGCGCGGCGGCTGCCCTCCTCCCCGGGCGGCCGATCGCGGTGGTCACCGGCAATCTCGTCGTCGCCGCGAGCGCACTGGCCCGGGCGGAGGGCGTGCGACGAGGCATGCGACGTCGCGAGGCCCAGGGGCGCTGCCCCGAGCTGGTCGTGTTCGCCGACGATCCCGACCGGGACGCGCGGCTGTTCGAACCAGTGGCCGCTGCGGTCGAGGAACTCGCGGTCGGCGTCGAGATAGTTCGGCCGGGCATCGTCGCGGTGCCCGCCCGTGGCCCGGCCGGCTACTTCGGTAGGGAGGAGGCCGCCGCCGAGCGGTTGATCGACCAGGTCGCCGCGCGCACCGGCGCGGAGTGCCAGGTCGGCATCGCCGACAGCCTGTTCGCCGCCATCCTCGCCGCACGTCGCGGACTGATCGTCGAGAGCGGCGGCAGCCCGCGGTTCCTCGCCCCCCTGAGCGTGCGTGAGCTGCACCGGCCGGCCGAGGGGCACGACCGTGCGGAGCTGGTGAACCTGTTGCGCCGCTTGGGTTTACGTACGCTCGGCGCGTTCGCCGAGGTGCCCGAGCGGGACGTCTCCGCGCGGTTCGGCGCCGACGCCGTGGTCGCGCACCGCCTGGCCCGCGGTGGCCAGGAACGCCCGCCGGACCGCCGCCGCCCGCCGCCGGAGCTCGCCGTCAACGAGGCGCTGGACCCGCCGGTCGAGCGGGTCGACGCGGCCGCGTTCGTCGCCAAGGTCCTGGCCGAGCGACTCCATGCCGGCCTGGCCGCACACGGCCTGGCCTGCACCCGCCTGGGCATCCATGCGGCCACCGCGCACGGCGAGGAGCGCGACCGCGTCTGGCGGGCCGCCGAGCCACTCAGCCCCTCCGGCATCGCCGACCGGGTCCGCTGGCAACTCGACGGCTGGTTGCACGGCACCACGCTGTCGGCCGGCGTCACCCTGCTGCGCCTGGAACCCGTCGAGGTCATCGAGGGCCACGCGTTGCAGCTGGACCTGTGGCGCGGCGAGGGCCGTGCCGAGGCCGACGAGCGTGCCGGCCGCGCCATGGTCCATGTCCAGGGTCTGCTCGGACCCGAGGCCGTGGTCGTCCCCGTGCTCGGCGGCGGTCGCAACCCCGGTGAGCGCGTGCGACTGGTGCCGTGGGGCGACGAGCGCGGTCCCGCCGCTGATCCCGACGCGCCGTGGCCGGGCGTGCTGCCCACCCCGTCCCCGGCGAATATGCCGATGAAACCGTTGCCCGCCAAGGTGACCGACCCGTCGGGGAGCCCGGTGGACATCACCGCCCGCGACGAGCTGACCGGTCTGCCCACCCAGGTGGCGGTGGACGGCGGCCCCCCGCGCCGGGTCACGGCCTGGGCCGGCCCCTGGTCCGCCGACGAACGCTGGTGGGCCGACCCCGGCCGGCGCACCCGCCTACAGATCCTGCTCGAAGAGTCCGAAGAGGACATACAAACCGCACTGCTGCTCGTCCTGGCCGGCGAGAAGTGGACGGTGGAAGGGATATACGACTGATGTCACGCGACCCCCGCGCCTGCCCGGAGTGCCGCACCCTGGACGGCAGCTGCCGCCAGTTCGTGATTGGTCACCCGAACCCGGTGTGCGTAGCGGGCTACGCCCACCCGAGGCACGAGTCCCCCGCTCCGGATCTGCTGGCCCTGGACCTCCTGATCCCGGCGCCTCGCCGCTCCCCGGAGAACATCCGAACCCACTGACGAACCAATGCCTCGAACCAAGACCGACCGTCTCGCCCGTCACATCAGAGCTGGGGCCGGCTGATGGGCTGGAACAACCCCCCGGTGAGCTGGTCCGAACTGGAGCGCATCCTCTCCGGCCGGCCACCCGAGGACGACCACGGGAAGGGCGAGATCAAGGGCGACGGCGGTGACAGCCCCGCCTGGACCCGGCATCGCGAGCGCTACACCGCCCCCGCGGGCGTCGGGCCGCCCGGTCCCACCGACCTTGCCGGTGCCGAGGCCCGCACGCCCTATGCGGAGCTGCACTGCCATTCCAACTTCAGCTTTCTCGACGGCGCCAGCCATCCCGAGGAGCTCGTCGAGGCGGCCGCACTGCTCGGGCTCGACGCGATCGCGATCACCGACCACGACGGCATGTACGGCGTCGTCCGCTTCGCCGAGGCGGCCGAGGAGCTCGGCGTGCGCACGGTCTTCGGCGCGGAGCTCAGCCTCGGGCTCGGCGAGCCGCAGAACGGTGTCGCCGACCCGGAGGGCGAGCACCTGCTCCTCCTCGCCACCGGCGCCACCGGCTACGCACGACTCTGCCGCACCGTCACCACCGGCCAGCTCGCCGACGGCAGCGAGAAGGGCCGTCCGATCTACGACCTCGACCAGATCGTCGCGGAGACCGCCGGCGAGTGCGTCGTGCTCACCGGCTGCCGCAAGGGCGCGGTGCGTGCGGCGCTGCTGCGCGACGGCCCGGCCGCGGCCTTCGACGAGCTCGCCAGGCTGGTCGAGATGTTCGGCGCCGACCGGGTGTACGTCGAGCTGATCGACCACGGCCTCCCGCTCGACACCACACACAACGACCTGCTCGCCGAGCTGGCAATGGACCTGCGCCTGCCGGTCATCGCGACCAACGCCGTGCACTACGCGCACCCCAACCGAGGCGACCTGGCCGCCGCCATGGCCGCGGTGCGCGCCCGCCGCTCGCTCGACGAGCTCGACGGCTGGCTCCCACCCGCGCCGACGGCCTACCTGCGCTCCGGCGCGGAGATGGGCCGGCGGTTCGCGCGCTACCCGGGCGCCGTGCAGCGAGCCGCGCTGCTCGGCCTGGAGCTGTCGTTCAACCTCAAGCTAGTGGCGCCGAAGCTACCGTCGTTCGAGGTGAACGGGCACACCGAGGACAGCATCCTGCGTGAGAAGACCTACGCTGGCGCGCGCAAGCAGTACGGCACGCTCGAGGAACGGCCGGACGCCTACGCGCAGCTCGAGCACGAGCTGCGGGTCATCGAGGAGCTGGGCTTCCCCGGCTACTTCCTGATCGTGTCGGACATCGTGGACTTCTGCCGGCGCAACGGGATCTACTGCCAGGGCAGGGGATCAGCCGCCAACTCGGCGGTCTGCTACGCGCTCGGGATCACCAAGGTCGACGCGGTGAAGTTCAACCTGCTGTTCGAGCGGTTCCTCGCGCCGGCCCGGGACGGTCCGCCCGACATCGACCTCGACATCGAGTCCGACCGCCGCGAGGAGGCCATCCAGTACGTCTACGACCGCTACGACCGCCGGCACGCCGCGCAGGTGGCCAACGTCGTCTCCTACCGCGCGAAGTCGGCGGTGCGCGACATGGCCAAGGCGCTCGGCTACTCGCCGGGACAGCAGGACGCGTGGAGCAAGCAGATCGACCGCTGGGGGCCGCTCAAGTCCACCGTGGACGACAATGATCACGACGTGCCGGTGGCCGTGCTCGAGCTGGCCGGACAGCTGGAGAACTTCCCACGGCACCTGGGCATCCACTCCGGCGGCATGGTGATCTGCGACCGGCCGGTCAGCGAGGTGTGCCCGGTGGAGCGCGCGCGGATGGACAGGCGCACCGTGCTGCAGTGGGACAAGGACGACTGCGCCGCCGCCGGCCTGGTGAAGTTCGACCTGCTCGGCCTGGGCATGCTCTCCGCGCTGCGGTACATGGTCGAGCTCATCGAGGAGCACCACGGCACGCCGGTGGACATCGACAAGCTGGACCTCGAAGACGGGCACGTGTACGAGATGCTCCGGCGCGCCGACTCGGTCGGCGTGTTCCAGGTGGAGAGCCGGGCGCAGATGGCAACGCTGCCCCGGTTGAAGCCAAGGGAGTTCTACGATCTGGTGGTCGAGGTCGCGCTGATCCGCCCGGGTCCGATCCAGGGTGGCTCGGTGCACCCGTACATCCGCCGCGCCAATGGCCAGGAGGATGTCACCTACGACCACCCGCTGCTCGAGAACGCGCTGGAGAAGACCCGAGGCGTGCCGCTGTTCCAGGAACAGCTGATGCAGATGGCCGTGGACGTCGCCGACTTCACGCCCGCCGAGGCCGACGAGCTCCGCCGGGCGATGGGCGCCAAGCGGTCGACGCGACGGATGGAACGATTACGCGAGCGCTTCTACGCCGGGGCCGCGCGACACGAGATCGACGAGGAGCTGGCCGGCCGGATCTACGAGAAGCTGATGGCGTTCGCCAACTTCGGCTTCCCGGAGAGCCACGCGTTGAGCTTCGCGTACCTGGTGTTCGCGAGCGCGTGGTTCAAGCTGTACTACCCGGCCGCCTTCTGCGCCGCCCTGCTGCGGGCGCAGCCCATGGGCTTCTACTCGCCGCAGTCCCTGGTGGCCGACGCCCGGCGGCACCTGGTGACCGTCCACGGCCCGGACCTGAACGCCAGCCTGTCGTACGCGACGCTGGAGCCGGCGGGGGGCGCGATGCGCCCGCGCGACCCGCGAAACCGCGACGACGACGCGGGCCCCACGATCCGCATGGGCCTGGGTGCCGTCCGCACGATCGGCGACGACCTGGCACAGCGGATCGTCGGCGAGCGTGAGGCGAACGGTCTCTACGTGGACATGACCGACCTGGCGAGGCGGGTGCAGCTGACGCGGGCGCAGATCGAGGCCCTGTCCACGGCGGGTGCGTTCGACTGCTTCGAGGTGGCCCGCCGCGAGGCCCTGTGGGCGGCCGGCGCGGTGGCGGGCGAGCGCCCGGACCGGTTGCCGGGCACCACGGTCGGTGCCACGGCCCCGGCGTTGCCCGGAATGAGCTCCCTCGAACTGGCGGTGGCCGACGTGTGGGCGATGGGCCTGTCCCCGGACTCGTTCCCCACGGAGTTCCTGAGAGCCCACCTGGACGAGCTGGGCGCGGTCCCGATCACCGAAGTGTCCGAAGAGGACAATGAGACCCGGCTCCTGGTCGGCGGCGCCGTGACCCACCGCCAACGCCCGGCGACGGCCGGCGGTGTCACGTTCATCAACCTGGAGGACGAGACCGGGATGATCAACGTGGTCTGCTCACCGGGCCTGTGGACCCGCTACCGCCGCACGGCCAGGAACTCGTCGGCCCTGCTGGTTCGTGGCATGGTGGAAAGTGCCGAGGGAGTGACCAGCATCCTGGCCGACCACCTGGAAGCCCTGGACCTGAGCATCCCGGCGAAGTCCCGCGACTTCCGCTGACCCACCCCAAACTTCCTGTCTACCAACGAAAAGCGACCCAACCCTCCACTCGCACCCCGAAGTTGTCCACGGGCGACAGCGCACCGGCCACAAACCCCCGATCACCGGTACGCTGGAACGTGGGTGGCCCCCCGGGAGTGGCAGGGGGTCGGCAAAGTCGATCATCCGGTTGTTGGGGCGGGCACGGTCTCGTTGATCATGTGAGTGTCGAGTTCGCATGATCGTTGCCACATGGCACGCAACCCCACCCGACCACTCACCCTGCTCGGAATCCCCACCTAACAGGACAAACGACTTTGCTGACCCCCTGCCCGGGAGTGGTGGGGCTTTGCCAACGCGAGGGAAGACGCGAGGGCGACGGAGCGCCAAAACGTGAGCACAGGAACGTGAGCGCCGAACCCCGAACGACAAAGCCAAGGGACAAGGCAAGGGGACCCCCAAGGGTGACGGTGTGTGCGATCGTCAGGTGAACGTGGGCTGAGATCACGAAGTGCCGGGCCTTGATGCGTGGGCATGCTGGTCGGCGCTCGCGGGCATGCGCGTGCGCGGGCGCGGTCGGAAGTGCGCGCGGGCGTGAATGCGCACGGCAGGAGTGCGCGCAGGCGACCCCTGTCGACGAATGCGTGTCGGCGAGTGCCCGGGATTGGCGGCGCTGGTGGTGGATCAGGGCCGTCTGGACCTGTGTCCTTGTGGCGCAACGGTTCTAAGATCAGAGTGTGTCGTCGCAGCGTCGCGATTCCGATGTCGGCAAAGACGGGCTCGCCGTCATCGTCGTCGGAGTCGACGGGGGTGATCGGGCCCTGCATGCGGCCGCCTGGGCCAGTGGGCTCGCCCGCCGCGAGCGGGCGCTGCTGGTTCTGGTCTACGTCGAGGCGCTGACCAGCCCCGCCTACTGGTCGCCGATCGGCATGGCCACCGCGGCTGAGGCGGCCGGCGCGCTCGTCGCGGAGCTGCGGGAGACGGCCACGTCCTACCTCGACCCGGTGGGCGTGCGGTGGGAGCTCGTCCACTACCGAGGTGATCCCGCGCACGGGCTCGAAGCCGTCGCCGAGGCGCGGCGGGCCGACTGCATCGTCGTCGGACGAGGGGGCGGCGTCGCGCGGGCGCTCGTGAACGACGCGCGCCGGCCTGTCGTGGTCGTTCCCTAGAGTGCCGCACATGACCGAACGCGGTGCGGACTACCAGGACGCGATACTCACCGGACAGGAATGGACCGGGCGCCACTTCGAGGGCTGCACGTTCGTCGAGGCCGACATGCGCGGCATGGTCACCAACGGCTGCACCTTCGACGACTGCGACTTCACCCGCACCGACCTCGGCGAGTCCCGGCACGGCTCGAGTGCCTTCCGCTCCTGCACCTTCCGCCGCACCACGCTGACCGAGAGCGAGTTCACCGGCTGCAGCCTGCTCGGCTCCACGTTCGTCGAGTGCCGGTTCCGGCCGTGGAAGATCGTCGACTGCGACCTCACGCTCGCGAGCCTCACCGAGGCGAGCCTGCGCAAGACGATCCTGGCCGGCCTGCGTTTTCGCGAGACGAACCTCCTCGGCGCCGACCTCCGCGACACGGACCTGCGCGGCGCCGACCTGACCGGCGCGCGCCTGGCCGAAACCAGGTTCGACGGCGCCGACCTTCGTGACGCCAAGCTTGACGCCACCGGCCTCGCACACGCCAAGCTCGCCGGCGCCCTCGTCGACCTGGACACCGCCGTCTCGTTCGCCGCCGCGCACGGGCTGCGCGTCGACACGTCGGGCTAGGCGGGCGGCCGGTCCCGTCCGATGACCTCCACCAGCCTGCCGAGCGCGACCAGCTCACCCAAGGCGTCGGGCAGCATGTACGCCGTTCCGCCACCCGGCTGGTCGAACCACGGGATCGCCGCGCCGGTCAACACCTGCACCGGCTGCTGGACGCGGTACGCGTGGTACGGGCGGTCCACCCAGTCCGGCACCAGCGACCGCTCCTTGAACGGCGTGCCGAGCGCGTACACCAGGTTGCCGTCGTCCTCGCCGAAGCGGTCGATCTCCGTGCCCGGCTCCAGCTCGACCAGCCGCTTGCCGCGGAACAGCGTCAGCGGGGGCTCACCGGGCAGCGGGCTGATCGGCCAGTCTCCGGACGGCGCGGCGGCCGTCCGGCCCGGCAGCGGCTGGGCGACCGTGGTCGCCTGGTCGCCATGCCGCGACTCCGGCCGCGACAGGTCCGGCCGGTCGAAGCCCGACGGCGGTGAGTCGGTACGGAACATGTCCGGGCGGGCGAACTGGGTCCGCTCGAGCTCGGCGCCGGCTCGCGCGGACCGCGGATCCGGCTGGCCGAAGCCACCCTCCTGCTGTCGGAAACCGGCGTCCGGCTGGCCGAACGCACCCTCGGGCTGGTAGCCGGGGGCGTCGGCCTGCGCGAAGCTCGTGCGGCCGTTGTCCGCATGCCCGTTGTCCGCGTGGTCGGCGTCATGCCGGCCGTGCCGGCTGTGGCGGCCCAGGTCCGGCTCGCCGTCCGCCTGGCCGTAGTCGGGCATCCCGGGCGCATCGGGCCGGTCGGCCGCGGCCGCCGGAGCGTCCGGCGCGCCGAACCCGCTCCCCGGGCCGAAGCCACCGCCCCCTGGACCGAAGCCACCGCCGCCCGGACCGAAGCCGTCGGGCGGACCGAAAGCGTTGTCGGGCGCGTAGCCACCATCGGCCGCACCGAACGCGTCGGAGGCGCGGAAACCGGCGTCCGCGGAGGCGAACTCGGTCCGCGCGTAGTCCGGCGGGGCCGCGAACTCCTCGCTCGGCCGGACCGCCTCGTCGGAGCTCCGCCCCACGTCCTGCCCGCCGAGCCGGTCGCCCACCGGGTGCTGGGCGGGCACCACGTGCACCGGCCCGCTGACACCCTGCCCGCGATCCGCGTCCAGCATCAGCTTGCCCAGCAGGAACGCCGCCGCGTCGGCGACGTCCTCGAACATCGCCGGTGCCACGAAGGCCCGGTCGAACCAGCCGACCCGCCAACCCTCGTCCGTCTGCTCCATCGTCCACGCCCGCCCGGCCGGCGGGCCGATCCGGAACGTCGACTCCGGCACGCCGAGCTCCGCCAGCCGCGACCGCAGCGCGTCCACCGTCCGCCCGGGCGGGCCCTGGGACGGCAGCGCGGCCGCCGGCGCCGAACCGGCGGACTCCGGCGGCGTCACCGGCTGCGCGATCTTCGTCGGGGGCGGGCCGGGCGGCCGACCACCGGGCCCGCCGGGACCGGACCCCCCGGGACCCGGCGGAGCC
>NZ_JBOHGB010000168.1:0-14649 GCF_050699935.1 Actinophytocola sp. | reverse complement strand
CACCGAACACCGCACAAAGGAAGACGGCGAGCAACCGACGAACAGAGCCAACCATCGCCACCGTGAGCGGAAGCAACGAAGCATTCACCGTCTCAACGCAGGACAAACGCAGGCGCACCAGCACCGAGCATCGCACGAAGGAAGACGGCGAGTAGCGGAGGAACGGAGCGAACCATCGCCACCGTGCTGCCGCCGGACGACGAGGAGTTCGCGCTGCGCCGCTCGGCCGTCGAGATCGCCGGCCCGGCCGCCCGCGAGGCCGCCGTCGCCGGTGCGACCGACGGCGCCCAACCGTCCGACCGCCTGACCCTGTTCGAGATCGACGTGATCGCCGTGTACTGGGCCCGGTGGTCCGGTGGCGCGCCGGTCCGCGAGCGGTGGCGCGCCTACCCGCGTTCGACCAGGCGGCCCACCACGTCCGGCCCCGGGTGCGCGGTGCCCGAGCCGTCGCGGCGCGGGTCGGGCTCGGGCAGCTCGACGGCCGAGCCGGTGCGCGACACACCCGCCGGGCGCGGGCCCACCCAGGCTAGCACGAGCCCGCTGTCCCCCTTGAGGAAGCGCTGCGTGCGGACGCCGCCGGTGGCTCGGCCCTTCGTCGGGTACTTCGCGAACGGGGTGACCTTGATGCTCTGCCCGGTGGCCGTGACCACCATCGGCTCGCCGTGCTCGTCGTCGTCGGTGCGCACGGCGCCGAAGAACACGGCGTGCGCGCCGGACGCCAGGTTGATGCCGACCATGCCGCCGCTCTTGAGCCCCTGCGGCCGCACGATCGACACGCCGAACCGCAGCAGCGACGAGTCCGACGACACGAACACGCACGTCTCCGTGCCGTCGGCGAGCCACGCGGCGCCGATGACCTCGTCGTCGTCCTTGAGCCCGATCACCTCGAACTCGTCGGAGCGCACCGGCCAGTCCGGCGCGCACACCTTCACCACACCGTGCCGGGTGCCCATCACGAGCCCCGGCGAACCCTCGGCACGCTCACCGAGCGGTGCGATGCCGACGACCTTCTCGCCCTTCTCCAGCGGTACCAGCTCGCTCGCGGCCATGCCGCCGCCGAGCGACACGGTGCCCGCGTGCTCGGGCAGCACCGGCAGCGGCAGCACGTCGGTCTTGAACGCGCGGCCGCGGCTGGTGACCACGAGGATCTGCCCGCGCGCGGTGGTGTGCACGAGCGCGGCGACCGCGTCGTGCTTGGCGCGGCCGCTGCGCCGGCGCGCCTCGGTGGCCTCCTCGGACTCGGCAGCGGTGCGGGCCACCAGGCCGGTGGCGGACAGCAGCACCTGGCACGGGTCGTCGGCGACCTCGAGCGGGCCGGCCGGCTTGGACGCGGCGAGCACCTCCTTGAGGTCGCCGTCGATCAGCGCGGTACGCCGCGGGCCGGCCAGGTCCCTGGCGATCTTGGCGAGCTCGTTCGAGACGAGCTTCTTGAGCACCGAGTCGTCGTCGAGGATCTTGGTCAGCTCGGCGATCTCCGCGCGCAGCCGGTCCTGCTCCTGCTCGAGCTCCAGCTTGTCGTACTTCGTGAGCCTCCTCAGTGGAGTGTCCAGGATGTACGTCGCCTGGATCTCGGTGAGCTTGAACCGCTTCATGAGGCCGGCCTTGGCCTCGGCGGCGTTCTCGCTGGCGCGGATCAGCCGGATCACCTTGTCGATGTCCAGCAGGGCGATCAGCAGCCCCTCGACGAGGTGCAGCCGTTCCTCCCGCTTGCGGCGGCGGTACCTCGTGCGCCGGGTGACCACGTCGTAGCGGTGCCGCAGGAAGACCTCGAGCAGTGCCTTGAGCCCCAGCGTCCGCGGCTGCCCGTCGACGAGGACGAGGTTGTTGATGCCGAACGACTGCTCCATCGGTGTGAGCCGGTAGAGGTCGGCGAGCAGCGCCTGCGGGTTGACGCCGACCTTGCACTCGATGACCAGTCGGGTGCCGTTCTCGCCGTCGGTGAGGTCCTTGACGTCGGCGATCCCGGTGAGCCGCTTGGACTTCGTGACCTCGTCGGTGATCTTCTCGATGATCTTCTCGGGCCCGACCGCGTAGGGCAGCTCGACCACCGTGATGGCCTGCCGCCCGCGACTGCCCTCCAGCGGGCCGATCTCGACCTTGGCCCGCATGCGAACGACGCCTCGCCCGGTCTCGTAGGCGCGGCGCACCTCGTCCAGGCCGAGCAGCATGCCGCCGGTCGGCAGGTCGGGACCGGGGATGAACTCCATCAGCTTGTCGAGTGTCGCGTTGGGATGGTGGATCAACCAGCGCGCGGCGCCGATGACCTCGCCGAGGTTGTGCGGGATCATGTTGGTGGCCATCCCGACCGCGATCCCGGACGTCCCGTTCACGAGCAGGTTCGGGAAGGCGGCGGGGAGCACAATCGGCTCCTCCAGCGACCCGTCGTAGTTGGGCCGGAAGGCGACCGTGTCCTCCCCCAGCTCCCCCACGAGCAACATCGCCTCGGGCGAGAGCCGCGACTCGGTGTTGTGGTTGACGAACCCACCGGCCAGGAACGAGTGATCGTCGGAACGAACCCGCACCGAGTACACCTCGGCCGGCTCGGCGGCCTCGACGGACGTGATCTCCTCGAACCGGTACCCGGAGTCCATGATCGGCAGGATCGTGGCGAGGATCTCCGAGTCCCTTATCCGGTCGATGATTCGCAACCGCTCGGTCTCCCACCGCTCGACGCGGTCGAAGTTGTGCTGAGTCAACCACTTCCGGTCGCCGCCTCGGCGATCGAAGTCAAGCACACCACGGACATAGGCCGCCACGAACGGCACCCGATCGTGGCCGAGCCGATGCGGCCGCAGCGGCGAATGCCGCAGGAGTCCCTGCGGCTTGGTCTGCTTGGTTCGCAGGAATCCGACGCGTCCGACATACGCTCGCACGTTGTGGAGCCCGGAGACGACGAGCCGGTGCTCCACCGAACCGCTCGGTCGCGTATACGTCCGATGCACGGCGATCACGCCGAACTCGGCCAGGAGTTCCTGCATCTCGGCGGCGAGCCGTTCGCTGTAGGTCGAGTACTGGATGGTGAAACCGTCGTGCGCAACCCTCGTGCCGCCGTCACCCTCGAACGCGGCCATCAGAAACGCGCGCTTGACGCCCCAGCCGCCGTTCCACACGAACTCCGGAACAAACTTGTCGCGTGCGTGGTGGTCGATGAACTCTGCCAACGGGCTGCCCCGGAAGGCCTCCATGCCGCCCGATTGAATGTCCAGCTCCCGGATTCGCTTACGGTCTCGCCGGGTGTGCCGTTCGTAAACGTACCGTCGACCGCCGACAACCTGGTCGTAGGCGCGCAAGACCTCGCCGAAGAAATGAGCATCGGTGTTGTTGAAACCAGCGCGGTTCTCATTAGCCCAACCCTCCGAAACCCACGCTCCACCAAGGACCCCCAACCTGTACTCCTGCGCTGTCGGGATCACCTGGGACCACGCGTTGCGCGCCACACACACGACCGCGCCCGGCTTGAGCTCGTCGAGCCGGCGCCACTGGAACAGTGGCACACCCATCGGGGCCTCCAGGCACAGCACGAGATGGTTCTCGCTGCCGCGCAAGGAAAATCCAGACTTCGAGGTGATCCGTAGCGTGGGATGCACACCTGAGTTGAACACCTTCTCGACCTGGATCGCCTTGCCGTCCTTGTCGAGCACCTCGAAGTCCGCGTCTGCCTCCGAGTCGGGAGGCAGATCGACCAGATCGCCGATGCGCGGGCTGGAGCCGTCGGCGAGCCGAATCCGGGTATCGCCAGTGAGGCAGTACCTCGACGCCGCCGGGCCATCGTCTGGGGAACCGAAGTTGCCGTGCCCGTCGATGAGTGGGGCGTTCATCGAGAAGTCCTGCGCGAGGCGGACCATGGCGTCGTAGATGGCCATGTCGCCGTGCGGGTGGTAACGGCCCATCACGTCGCCGACCACGCGGGAGGACTTCACGTACGCGTGGGTCGGGCGGTAGCCGTTCTCGTTCATGGAGAACAGGATCCGGCGGTGCACCGGCTTGAGGCCGTCGCGCGCGTCGGGGAGGGCGCGGGAGTGGATGACCGAGTACGCGTACTCCAGATAGGAGTCCTCGATCTCCGTCTTCAGCGGGTTGTCGAAGACCTGCGCGCCCGCCCGGTCGAACGCGGCTGGGTCGACCCGGGTCGTGCGGGCCTTGCGGCGTGCCATGAATTCCTACCTCAGATGTCGATCGTCGACTGGTCTACCCGGACGGAGGACTCCACCAGCCACGCCCGCCTCGGCTCGACCTTCTCCCCCATCAACAACTCGAGCGCGGTCTCCGCGGCTTCGACGTCGTCTAGGGTGATCCGGCGGACCGACCTGGTCGCCGGGTTCATCGTGGTCTCCCACAGCTCGTCCGCGTCCATCTCGCCCAGGCCCTTGAACCGGGGCACCGGCGTGACGATCTGCTTGCCCTTCCTCTCCAGCTCCGCGACCTTGGTGTCCATCTCCCGCTGGGTGAAGGTGAAGAACGTCTCCGGGTTGCGGCCCTTCGTGGTGATCTTGTGCAACGGCGGCATGGCCGCGAACAGCCGGCCGTCCTCGATCACCGGGCGCATGTACCGGGCGAACAACGTGATCAGCAGCGTGCGGATGTGCGAACCGTCCACATCGGCGTCCGCCATCAGGATCACCCTGCCGTAGCGCATGGTCGACAGCTCGAACGTGCGCCCGCTGCCCGCGCCGAGTACCTGCACGATCGACGCGATCTCCGCGTTGCGCAGCGTGTCGGCCAGGCTGGCCTTCTGCACGTTGAGTATCTTGCCCCGCAACGGAAGCAGCGCCTGGTACTCCGACACCCGAGCGTGCCGCGCGCTGTTGTGCACGAACACCCCGGCCTCGAGCGCGAAGTTGTGGTACTGCTCGACGGTCAGGTCGTACACGTCCGCGGTCTCGTCGAGTGGCTCGACCGCGGCCACCGTGTGGTTGACCCGCACCGCGGCCTCGCGCAGCCGTGCGTAGTCA
This sequence comes from Actinophytocola sp., assembly GCF_050699935.1. Taxonomy (NCBI): domain Bacteria; kingdom Bacillati; phylum Actinomycetota; class Actinomycetes; order Pseudonocardiales; family Pseudonocardiaceae; genus Actinophytocola; species Actinophytocola sp. The sequence goes on along the minus strand of NZ_JBOHGB010000168.1, from coordinate 9,697 downwards.
CCGTCGTAGTACGCGAGCAGACGATCCGCCTCGTATGCGGTGCCCAACTCCGCGTCGGTGAGGTGCAGGAGGGCCGACAGGCGCTTGAGCGCGGCGACCCGACGTCCGTCGTTCCGCCGGGCCACTCGTTCCTCGCGAGGCACCGTGGCCACATATCGTGCGCGACCGGCCTGCACGCCGGCGAGATGACCGGTGCGCGGATCGCTCATCCGGCGACTCATCCGCAACGAGTGCGCGGTGCCGAACTCCGGATGCCTGCGCTGCCAGTCGACGACCGCCGCACGCTGCCGCTCGCGCCCCGCCGGGTCGGCGAACCGCTCCACCGTCGTCTTCCGCCGCCGCGCGAGTAGGCACTCGTCCTGCCATTGCGCGCGCCATCGCGCGCTCCACTCGGCGCGCCGGCCCGGATCGGCGAAGAACGAACGAACCCGTTGCGCCGCTAGCGCGCGATGCTCCGGATGTGCCCAGTACGTGGCCTGACGTTCCCGCATCCGCTCCACGTAGGCGGACTTCTCGTCCTCACTCAGTGCGGCGTACCAATCCTGGAAACCCTGCTCGATTCGGTCCCGGAACGCGGGATCCTGGTTTCGTGCGGCAAGCCGAGCAAGACACGCCTCGCGGAAGGCGGGGTCCTGCCATTGTTCGGTGAGCATCGCCGACCTGAACTCGTGGCCCGCACCGGCCAGCCACGCGCGAAAGCCCTCGTGTACGTGCTCGCCCATCATCGCAGCACGCAGCGCGGCGTGATCGTCCCACGTCATCCGCCGGATACCGCGCGGATCATTGTTGCGTTCGTCGACGTCCACATGGTGGCGAACACCGCCGTTGTTCGCGCTCATCCACACGCGTTCATAACCGTCGAGCTTGTCACCTTTTACCTTGGCCGACACCGACCGGTACAACGGCATCAACGAATCGCCAGGAGCGAGGGCGTCCGCGCGTCGGTACGAACCGTCCCGCAACCGGAACAGGTGATCCGGCGTGCATCGCACCGATTCGCCGTTGTCGAGTGTCACCCGGACAAGCGGCGCGGCGCGTTTGGTCAACCGGGGTTCGACCAGTGGTGCGAGGACCACCCGGCCCGCCTTGTTCGTCGCATAGCCGAAATGCGTCACACCGCGCTGCCAGTCGGCGGCCAGTTCGGCGAACGTCCGACGCTGTCCGGAGGCGAGCGCCACCCTCGTGTCACCGACAAAACATCCCAATGCGCTGTCGCCTTCCACGAGGAACAGCTCGCTGCGGGAGATTCCCGTGGCCCGGCAGTCGACCAGCTTTGGCGGCATCGCCGCGCCTTCCAAGGCGGTCTTGCGGCGGGCGGCGTCCTTCTGCTGCTTCTGGGCGAGCCGCACGCGCGCGGCGTCGACCACCTTCTGCAGCACGGTCTTCGCCTCGGTCTTGGTCCTGCGCTGCTCCGTCCAGGCCTTCACCTGCTGCTCGACGATGGCCTGCAGGACCTTGGTGATGCCCGCGGTGGACAGCTCGTCCTTGGTCTGCGACGTGAACTGCGGCTCGGGGAGCCGCACGTGCACGACCGCGGTCATGCCCTCCTGGACGTCGTCCAGGGTTGGCGGGTCCTCCTTGGGCTTGAGCAGGCCGCGGGTCTTGCCGATGGCCTCGTTCACGGACTTGAGCATCGCGCGGTCGAAGCCGCGCCGGTGCGTGCCGCCGTGCACGTTGCGGATCGTGTTGGTGAAGCACTCGACGGTGCGCTCGTAGCCGGTTCCCCACCGCAGCGCCACCTCGACCTCGGCCCGGCGCTCTACTTTGGACTGCATGACGCCGTTCTCGTCCGCGGCGTTCTCCCGGTAGGTGCCCTCGCCGCGGATCATCAGGATGCCGGAGACCGGCTTCTCGCCCGACGGCGCCATGAACTCGACCATGTCCGCGAGCCCGTTCGGGTAGGAGAAGGTCTCCTCCTCGATGGCGCCCTCGGTGGTGTTGCGCAGCACGTAGCCGACCCCGGGCACGAGGAACGCGGTGTTGCGCAGCTTCGCCCGCACCGCCTCGATGTCCAGTGCCGCACTCGACTCGAAGTAGCGGGCGTCGTACCAGTAGCGGATGGACGTGCCGGTGCCTTCGCCACGCTTGAGCTTGCGCTCGACCTGGAGGCCGGACTGCTTGCGGAACTTCGCCTTCGGGCCGGGCCCGTCGAACACCCCGGGCACGCCGCGCGCGAACGACATGTGGTGAACCTTGCCGTCACGCTTCACGGTGACGTCGAACCGGTGGGACAAGGCGTTGACCGCGGAGGCGCCGACGCCGTGCAGGCCACCGGAGGTCTTGTAGCCGGAGCCGCCGAACTTGCCGCCCGCGTGCAGCCTGGTGAGCACGAGCTCGACGCCGGAGAGCTTGGACTTGGCGTGCACGCCGGTGGGGATGCCCCGGCCGTCGTCGTCGACCTGGACGCTGCCGTCGGCGTGCAGGGTGACCACGACCCGGCTCGCGTGCCCGGCCACGCCCTCGTCGGTGGAGTTGTCCACGATCTCGTTGAAGAGATGGTTGATGCCGCGGCTGTCGGTCGACCCGATGTACATCCCGGGCCGCTTGCGCACCGCCTCGAGCCCCTCGAGATGCGTAAGATCGTCGGCCCCGTACAGCGTCTCCGCAGTCACCCTCAACTCCCGGTTTCGTCGGCGCCGCCCAAGATCGACATACGTGTCGACGGCGTGCACACCGTAGAGAAGAGTATCCGGCGCGACTGACAGGACCGTGCATTGGCGCGGGCGATTCTCCGCCTCGCACCGGAAGGGCCTTGGCTACCTGCGCTTTTCGTCAACCACGGCCGAGCAACGGCATGGTCGTGGCCATCAGCGTGACGAACTGCACGTTGGCGCTGCGCGGAAGTCGGGCCATGTGCACCACCAGCTCGCCCACGTGCCGGGCGTCCATGGTCGGCTCCGGGCGCAGCGAGCCGTCCGCCTGAAGGGTGCCCGCCGCGAAGCCGGCCGTCAGCTCCGTCGCCGCGTTGCCGATGTCGATCTGGCTGACCGCGATGTCGTGCGCGCGCCCCTCCAGCGCCAACGCCTTGGTCAGCCCGGTGATCGCGTGCTTGGTCGCCGTGTACGCCACCGCGTTCGGGCGCGGGACCTGAGCGGAGACCGAGCCGTTGTTGATGATCCGGCCGCCGCGTGGATCCTGTTCGGCCATCAGGCCGAACGCCGCCCGGGCGCAGCGGAACGAGCCGGTGAGGTTCGTGTCCACCACGGCCTGCCAGTCCTCTTCGGACACCGACGGGACCGGCACACCCGGGCCGAACACGCCGGCGTTGTTCACCAGCAGGTCGAGCCGCCCGTAGCGGGACCGGACGTGGTCGAACAGCGCGGCAACGGACTCGGCGGAGGTCACGTCGGTCACGACCGGGTCGGCGCCGGCGACCGACTCGAGCGACGAGCGCGTACGGCCGGCGACCACCACCCGGTCGCCGGCGTCGAGCAGGGCGGTCGCGATCATCCGGCCGAGGCCGGACCCGCCACCGGTCACCACGGCGATCATCGATGCCGACAAGAGCGTGGCCCGTGCTCAGCCGGGCGTGAGCCGGCGCGGCCCGATGAGCGCGGCGACACCACTGAGCGCGTAGCCGAGCGCGGGCCCGTACGCACCGATGCTCGCGCCGTCGAAGTCGCCGAACAGGTCCTGGATCGCGTAGAGGTGCACGGCGGCGAAGCCCAGCAGGACCAGCCCGGCGATCCGACGGAACATGGCGAGCCCGGCCTTCAGCATGAACAGCACGACGACGAGCGCGCCGACCCCGATGCCGGTCACGGTCATCTCCTGGCGCGAGAACCCGCCTTCCTCACCGAAGAGCCCGGCGGCCGGCCCGACGCCGTAACGCAGCACCAGCCAGCCGATGCCGAGGATCGCGAGCCCGGCGAAGAGCGCCTTGCCGACCACCGACTCCACGACCGACACGAGCGCGAGCACGATGCCGAGCGCGGCGAGCGGGTAGCTGAACAGGAAGAGGTACCAGCCGCCGAACCCCTGCGCGTTGGCCTGGTTCGCTGCGTCCCACAGCTGCGGCAGCGACAGCGACTCGCCGTTCGCGGCCGAGGCCGACACCCACGGCAGCACGAGCATGCACAGCAGCTGCACCGCGATGCCGAGCAGGCTCAGGATCAGCCCGAGACCGGGCAGCCGGAAGCCGCCCCGGCCCTCGTCCGGGTACATCTCCTGCGGCGACGGCTGGCGCTGGTACTGCTGCTGCGGGCCGGGCTGCTGGTACGGCTGCTCCGGATAGGACTGCTGGTACGGCTGCTGCGGGTACTGCTGTGGGTACTGCTGCTCGTACTGCGCAGGCGGGTACGGCTGGCCGTGCCGGGGCTGGTCGTAGTCGGGCTGCTGGAACTGCCGCTGCCAGTCGTAGGGCCGAGGTGGCTCACCCTGGTGCGGACCGGGTCGGGACATGCGGGCACCGTACCCGCCGGGCTCAGGATCGCAAGGTCAGCCCGGGACGGACTCCGCCCAGAAGGCGTGGACCAGCTCGGCGAACTCCTCCGCTCGCTCGATCTGCGGCATGTGCCCGGTGTCGGCGAACAGGTGCGCGCGGACGTGCGGCAGCACCTGCTTCGCCGCCTCCAGGTGGGCCGCCGGCAGGATCAGGTCGGCCGAGCCCCAGACCACGAGCGTGGGCACGGCCGCCGCCGCGGTCGCCGCGATCACCGCGTCCCGCCACTGCCGGCGCACGCCGCGGAACGTGCCGAGCGAGCGGGTCAGCTCCAGCAGTACCCGGGCGCCGTGCGGGCGGCGGGCCAGCTCCAGCGCGCGCTCGATCCGGTCCTCGGTCACGAAGCTCGGGTCGCGGAAGATCGCCCGCTCGGTCCGCCGTGCGGCGGCTCGTGACGGGCGCAGCAGCAGCCGGCCCAGCGGGCGCAGCGCGAGGATCCGCAGCGCGATCGTCACCTCGCGGCCGAACCCCGCGCTGTTCACGAGCACGAGGCTGCGCACCCGGTCTGGGTAGCGCAACGCGAGGAGCATGGCCACCGCGCCGCCGAGTGAGTTGCCGACGAGGTGCGCCGGGCGGGTCTCGCCGAGCTCGTCCAGGAACTCCGCGACGGCGTCGGTGATCCCGGGCAGCGTGCTCGCGGGCAGCGGGTCGGACTCGCCGAACCCGGCCAGGTCCACGCTGTACACGCGGTAGGCGCGTTCGTCGCTGTCGAGCAGGTCATGCTGGCCGGCGAAGTCGTCGAGGCTGCGGGCGATGCCGTGCAGCAGGATCACCGGTGGGTCGGCCGGGTCCCCGGTGGCGCGGTAGCGGACGGCCCGGCCGCCGACCCGCACCACCTCGGCGGTCGCCCTCACGTGCCCCGTCATGTGCCCTGTCACGTGCCTTGTCACGTGCCCTGTCATGTGTGCTGTCCGGACAGGACGGCGGCGGGCGCGCGCTCGAACCGCATGTCGTCGTCCATCGGGCCGTAGCGCATCAGCAGCACGTCGCGCGGGTAGTTCTGGTGCAGCCGCCACGGCGCGGCCGGGCCCTGCTTGGGCAGCTTGTCGATGCTGCGCAGCACGTAGCCCGACCGGAGGTCGACGAGCGGGCCGGTCCCCTCCGTGCCGGCCGGCGGGTGCGGGGCCGCCTTGTGGAAGCCGTGCTCGGCCATGTGGTTGAGCAGCCGGCACACGTAGCGGGCGACCAGGTCGCTCTTGAGCGTCCAGGACGCGTTGGTGTAGCCGATCGTGAGCGCGAAGTTCGGCACACCGGAGATCATCATCCCCTTGTAGGCCAACGACTTCCCGAGCTCGACCCGCTCGCCGTCCACGGTCAGCGCCATGCCGCCGACGGGCAGCAGGTTCAGCCCGGTCGCGGTGACGACGATGTCCGCGCGCAGCTCGTCGCCGGACGCGGTGGTGACGCCACCCGCCGTGAAGCCCTCGACCTTGTCCGTGACGATCGAGGCGCGGCCGGCCGTCACCGCCTTGAACAGGTCGCCGTCGGGCACGAAGCACATGCGCTGGTCCCATGGGTCGTACGTGGGGCCGAAATGCGTGTCGACGTCGTAGCCGGGCGGCAGCAGCCGCTGCGCGCCCTTGCGTAGCAACGACTTCATCAGGCCGGGCGTGCGGCGGCTGAGCTGGAACACGAACTGGGCGCCGAGCACGTTCTTCCACCGCAGGATCGGGTAGAGGTAGCGGTCCGGGATCCGGCCGCGCAGCCGTTCGGCGACCGGGTCGGTGGCGGGCAGCGCGAGCACGTAGCTCGGCGAGCGTTGCAGCATCGTCACGTGCTCGGCGGTCTCGGCCATGGCCGGCACGAGCGTCACCGCGGTCGCGCCGCTGCCGATGACGACGACCCGCTTGCCCGCGTAGTCGAGGTCCTCGGGCCAGTGCTGCGGGTGGATCACCGGGCCGGCGAACTTCTCGATGCCGGGCAGGTCGGGCGTGTAGCCCTGGTCGTAGCGGTAGTAGCCGGCGCAGACGAACAGGAACTCGCAGGTGAGCGTGACGTCGCCGGCCGGGCCCCGGGCACGGACCGTCCACCGGCTGTCCTGTGTGGACCATTCGGCGCCGGTCACCTCGTGGCCGAAGCGGATCTTCTCGTCGATCCCGAACTCGCGGGCGGTCTCCCGGACGTACTCACGGATCGCCGGGCCGTCGGCGATGGCCTTGGCCTGGTTCCACGGCCGGAACGAGTAGCCGAGGGTGTACATGTCCGAGTCGGAGCGGACTCCCGGGTAGCGGAACAGGTCCCAGGTGCCGCCGATCGCGTCTCGGGCCTCGAGCATCGCGAACGTCCGGCCGGGACACTCCCGGCTCAGGTGGCAGGCGGCGCCGATGCCGGAGAGGCCGGCACCCACGATCAGCACATCGACATGCTCCACAGACTCCTCGGCCATACCCGCCACGGTATCGACAGCATGTCGAGCCAGTCAACACAGTGTTGAGCACGTGCCCGCCGGGCGGTAGCGTGACGGCATGACGACCCCCGCCGCGCGATCGACCCGGGGCCGCCGAGTGGTCCAGTCCGGCACCCGGCCGTCCGGCGACGACCGGGAGGGCGCCATCCTGGCCACCGCCGAACGGCTGCTCGGCGAGCGGTCGCTGAGCGAGATCTCCACCGATGACCTGGCCCGCGGCGCGGGCATCTCGCGGCCCACGTTCTACTTCTACTTCCCGTCCAAGGACGCCGTCCTGCTCGCGCTGCTGGACCGGGTCGTACAGGAGGCCGACGCGGCGCTCGCCCGGGTGCCGGACGACCTGGCGAGCGATCCGCCGACGTACTGGCGGGGATGCATCGCCGCGTTCCACGAGACCTTCCGCGCGCACCGGCCGGTGGCGCTCGCGTGCGCCCAGGCACGGGTGACCAACACCGAGGTACGTGAGCTGTGGGCGCGGGTGATGGAGTCCTGGACGCTGCTCGTGGTGGAGGCGATCGAGGGCGAGCGCGCGCGGGGTGTGGCCCCACCCGGGCTGCCGGCGCGCGACCTCGCCGTGGTGCTCAACTCCATGAACGAGCGGGTGCTGCACGCGACGTTCGCCCAGGACAGCCCGGCGGTCGCCGAGGGCGACGTGGTCGACGTGCTGCTGACCGTCTGGCTGAACGCGATCTACCAGACGACCACCCCGCCTCCCGCTTAGCCGTCACGGCCGCAGGGTACGACCAGCCGGCGTGGAAGGACGCCTTCCAGACGTTGAACGTCAGCAAGGCGTCCTTCCTGGCATTAGCGGCCGCTAGGCGGACATCGCCGAACGCAGTGAGCGGTACAGCAGCGCGGCATCGCCCAGGCGGTGTCGCAGCTGCCGTTCCAGGCCACCGATCGGGACGAGGTTCTGGGGTGCCCGCGGGTCCTTGTGCGGCGAGCTCGCGAGACCGGGCAGCACCCGGGCGGTCACGTCGGCGAGGGCCACCGCGTCCTCGTCGGGCAGGTCCGCCGAGCACTCCAGCCGCACCACCGCCGACCACGGTGCCCGCGACGAGCCGGGCAGGCGTAGGTACCACGACTTGCGCTCCCAGGACGTGCCCATCCCGAACACCGGGCTCCGCTGCCCCGGCGCGAGGTCCGCCACGACCGCCGCCTGCTCCGGTCCCAGGTACGACTTCTGGTGCGTCTTCACGTATCCCACGGTTCGCGCCAGGTGGGTGCGCCCGCGCAGCGGCCCGTCCACGACGAGCAGATCATCCTCCACATCGGACTGCTGCCGCCACGCGCTCGCGAGCTCGACCTCCAGCGCGGCGAGCCGGCCCTGCACGCCGAGCGTCAGCTTGTCCAGGCCGCCGGACGTGCGGTGGAACCGGTAGCGCGCGTGCCGGGTCTCGATGTCCCCGCCGACCGCCGCGTACAGCCCGCGGTCCACCCGCACGTCGACGATCCGCGCCGTGCCGTCGCAGCACACCAGGCCCGCGGCGAGCGACGCGACGACCCCGGGCAGCGGCTCGGGGCCCTGGCCGTGCACCCAGACGCGGGCGTCGATGCGGCGCACGCCGTCCAGGAACAGCACCGAGCCGGGCAGCGCGCCACCGGCCGGCGAGACCGGCCGCCAGTCGGCCGCCTTGCGCTCCAGGTCCAGCTCGAGCCGCGCGGACGACTCCCGGCCGTCCAGCTCGTCCCCTCGGGCCACCCCGTAGCCGGGGTCCCACGGGTCCACCGTGTACGAGGTCAGTTCCGCCTCCCCGGCATTCATTGTGTTGGTTGCATTGGAGGACGGAAGGTTCTGTTTGGTCACGTACTTGTGGCTAATTTGCGTCACGTTCCCCTGAGGTGCGGTTGCGAAGCCCTCGGCTGTCATGACTTCACCATCACACCTCGACCCGCCGCAGCCGCGACGACGCGCCGTCGCGGGTGACCGCGAACTGCACCGGCACCCGCTCGGCCAGCGCCGGCACGTGCGTCACGATGCCCACCATCCGGTCGGTCTCCTCCGCCAGCCGCTCCAGCGTGGCCGCCACGGTGTCCAATGTGGACTCGTCCAGGGTGCCGAAGCCCTCGTCGAGGAACATCGAGTTCAGGTCCCGCTTGCCTCCCGACAGGCCCGCGACCTGGTGCGAGAGCGCGAGCGCGAGGGCGAGCGAGGCCTGGAACGTCTCCCCGCCGGACAGCGTGTTCACCGGCCGCTGGGTGCCCGCGTCGTTGTGGTCCACGACCACGAGCTCGTTCTTCGCCGCCCGGTACAGCTCGTACTGCCCGCCGGAGAGCGCCAGCAGGATCTCCGACGCCTCGGTCACCAGCGAGTCCAGGGCCTCGGCACACAGCCACGCCTCGAACCCGTTGGACTTCAACAGGTTGCCGAGCGTCCGGGCGACCTGTTCCTCCTCCTTGCACTTCTCCACCTCGGCCGCGAGCGCCACCGACCGGTCCCGCCGCTCGACCCGGTCCGCGAGGTCGGCCCGCGCGCGCTCCACCTGCTGGGCCAGCACGACGTCCGGCTTGCCGTCCGCGGGCAGCGCCACCCCGTGCTTGTCCAGCAGGCGGGTCAGCTCCGCGCGCGCCGCGGTGCCCTCGGCCCGCAGGTCCCGCTCGGCCGCGGCCAGCTCGGCGGCCCGCTCGGACAGCGCGCCGCGCTGCCGCTCGGCCCAGGTCAGCAACGCCTGCCAGGCGGCGGCGAGGTCGGTGCCCTCCACGGGCGGCACGCCGAGCGCGACAAACCGGTCGCGGCTCGCCCGCAGCGCCGACCACGCCTGCCGCTCCTCGTTGGTCAGCTCGGCCCGATCCCGCTGCGCCCGCTCGGCGGCGCCGCGGGCGAGCTTCGCCCCCGCCCGGGCCCGCTC
>NZ_JBOHGB010000167.1:0-14722 GCF_050699935.1 Actinophytocola sp. | reverse complement strand
CAGCTGCCGCCCGGACTTGTCACTCTTACGTGGACTCACAAGGTCCGATGTCATCACTCTCAGTGCCCATCCCGCCGGACCTCAGCCCGGCGTGTCGGGCCAGAAACACCGATCTTGAAACAGTCCTTCGAAAATTGGTTCTGGCCCGTTTTTCGTGATCGACATGGCCCCGGTGGAGGTGTCCTCCGGGGGTCTGTGATCATGCTGGACCGTGTGTTGATCATGGTCTGGGGGCACTGCTGCCGCACTTGGCGGGCGTGCTGATCGAGCGGGTCGAGCAGATCCGCGACGCAGTGTGGCTGTGGGCCAGTCCTCGTGCCGAGACGGCGGTGTGCGCTGGTTGTGGCCAGGAGTCGGCTCGGGTGCATAGTCGTTATGAGCGTCAGTTGGCCGACGCTGCGGTAGCTGGCCAGCGGGTGAGGCTCTGCCTGCGGGTGCGCCGGTTTGTCTGTCGTACTAACGATTGCGGAGTCAAGACGTTTGTCGAGCAGGTCGATGGCTTGACTACGCGCTATGGTCGGCGGACCGTGCTGCTGGCGGAGATGGTGGCTGCGATCGGGGTGGCGTTGGCCGGTCGCGCCGGCGAGCGGCTGGCCGCTCGGTTGGGGCTGGCCACCGGCCGTAGTGCGTTGCTGCGCTTGGTGCGTGGCATGCCTGATCCCGAGGTCGGTGCGGTGTCGGTGTTGGGGGTGGATGACTTCGCGCTACGACGCAACCGGCGTTACGGCACGGTCCTGATCGACATGGACACCCACCGGCCAGTCGACGTGCTGGCCGACCGGGAGGCCGACACGTTCGCCGACTGGCTGGGCGAACATCCCGGCACCGAGGTGATCTGCCGGGACCGCGCCGGCGCATACGCCGAAGGCGCCCGCGCGGGTGCGCCGGAGGCGACCCAGGTCGCGGATCGGTGGCACGTGTGGCACAACCTGGCCGAGCAGGTCGAGAAGACCGTCGCCGCTCACCATGGTTGCTTGCGCGAGGAGGAGTTACCAGCCGAGGAGTCGGCGGAGGCACCGGATGTTGCGGAGACCACGGATCTGGTCGCGGCGGCCGAGGCGGTCCACGCCGACCGAAGAGCCAACTCTCTAGCCTGGTGGCCCGCTCCACGGCCCGGTTCGAGCAGGTCCAGGCGTTGAAGGCGCAAGGGAAGGGCATCAAGCCGATCATGCGGGAACTCGGGCTGGCCAAGGAAACCGTGCGCAAGTTCTACCGAGCAACCAACGTCGAGGAAGTGACCGCGACCTCCCGCGCAGGCCGGCCCAGCATGCTGGACAAGTTCAAGCCCTACCTGCACGAACGGTTCAACGCCGGGATCACCAACATCAGCGCGCTGTTCCGGGAGATCCGCGAGCAGGGCTACCGAGGCAGCCACGGCACGGTAGCCGACTACCTCGCACCGTTCCGAGTAGTCGGTGCCGCGCCACCGGCCAAGCCGGCCGTGCCGAAGGTCCGCCACGTGACCTCGTGGATGCTGCACCACCCCGACGATCTCGACGAGGAACAACAGCTCCAGCTCAAGCAGGTCCGCACGACCTGTCCGCACCTGGACGCCACCGCCGGCCACGTCACCGAGTTCGCCAAGATCCTCACCAACCGACACGGCGAGCAACTGGACGAGTGGATGGTCGCAGTCGAAGCCCACGAACTACCCCACCTGCACCGGTTCGTGCGCGGCCTGCGCCGCGACTACGACGCTGTCCTCAATGGACTCACACTGCCGTACAGCTCCGGCGCGGTGGAAGGCAACGTCGACCGCATCAAAATGATCAAGAGGCAGATGTACGGCCGCGCCAACTTCGACCTACTCCGCAAGCGCATCCTGCACGCCGTTTGACCAGCGAGGGACCGACATGCAGATGACCTTGTCGTTGCGCGCCACAGCGTGATCACCCCGCACCGACATGGAAGCTCAACTGTCTAGTTCAGGGAATCCGCGCAAAAAGAGGCAAAGCCGTGCCAGTATCGGCTGAACGAGCACACGCGCAGCAGCGCGACAGCAAGGAGCTGACGGGGATGAAACAACCGGACCGTCAGCCGGATGGAGCGTTCCTAGCCGGCGTTGGCGTGGACAAGCCGGCTGCGGTGAGCAGAGCAGCGAGGTTGGGCCACACCCAGGCCGGCATCACGCTGTTGCTGACCGTCGGCTTGGTGTTCACCCTGATCGATTCCGGCAGGCGTCGCCTCGACGGCGGGGAGTTCGCGCTCGAATGGGCGGTGGCCATTGGTCAGCTCGGCGCGGTGGTCCTGCTGATCTTCGGCTCGGCCCGGCTGATGTCGGGGACCGGCCGCACGCTGTTCCTGGTCGCCTGCGGCCTGGAACTAGCGCTTTGCCTCTTCTATCTGATCGGGATGGTGTACCGCCGGATCCAGATGGTGGACAAGGACGACGGTGTCGTAGCGGAAGAGGTGGAAAAGCAATTACAGGTAATGTTCATCGTCGGGCCGATCTTGCTGGCCGTCATGCCGATCATCGGCATCGTGCTGGCGCTCGGTGGGACCACCACCGGATTCCTGCAAGCCAAGAAGGATGACATCCGCTAGGTGAGTAGCTCGACCTGCTACGGAGCGAATCGTCCTCGCCTCGTGACGAAGGCCGACTTGATCACCAAATGTGGGCCAGATCCAGAACCAGTTTTCACGCGCCGTCGACACGATCCGCGCCCGCGAGACAGTTCCGGTGTCAGGTGCTACCCCGCCTGTGACGAGTGATGACGGGATCTCGGTCGCGCGCAGGAGTGATCTCGGTGCTGCGTGCTGTGGGTAGTTTGTTCGCGCCATGGAGGCATGCACGAGCCTTGTCGCGTGCACGATCTGCGAGGTGGGTGTTGCCGGCTCGGGTGTAGAGGTTGGCTGCATGTTGCCATTGGGTGGTGGCTTGGGTGGGTTGGCCGTCTGTGTGGAGTGCGGTGGCGAGGGTGTTTCGTGCGGGGGCTTCGGTGGCGATGTTGTTGGTTTGTTCGCAGAGTTCGACGGCGCGGTGGGCGTGGTTGATGGCGTCGTGGGTGCGGCGGTCGGCGATGGCGATGGTGGCGAGTTCGAGGTGGATTTCTGCGGTGACACCGAGGTCGGGTACGGCTTGGGCGATGGTGAGGGCTTGGTTGCAGTAGGTTGCGGCGCCGGCGTGGTCGCCGCGGTTGCGGAGGACGGCGCCGAGGCCGGCGAGGCTGCTGGCGCGGGCGGGTTGGTCGTCGACCTGTCTGGCGAGCCATTCCGCTCGGTGGAAGTGTTCCAGGGCGGTGTCGTGCTGGTCGAGTGCGCAGAGGGTCTGGCCGATGTGGCAGGTGGCCCAGGCTTGGACCTCAAGGGCGTTGGATTGCTGAGCGAAGTCGAGGCAGTGGCGGAAGATTCGGAGCGCTTCGTCGTGGTGGCCTTGGAGTGCTTCCAGCCGCGCGAGGTGCTGCAGTGTTACTGCCTGGCCAAGGGCATTGCTCTCCTGCTCAAGCAGGTGGAGTGCGGTGGTGAGGCAGTGGTGGGCTTGGTGGTGGTCGGCTTCGGTGAGGTAGCCCAGGCCGAGGCCGACGAGGCTGGAGACTTCCGCGAGGCGGTGTCCGTCGGCGCGGGCTGCGGTGACGGCGTGCTGGCGTGCGGTGCGGCTGTCGTGGTGGTAGCCGCAGCGGTCGAAGTAGGTGGCGGCGGGGTCGGCAAGGCGCCAGGAGATGGCGTGGTGGTGGTGCTCGGTGGCCATGGCGATCGCGGCGGCGAGGCAGATGCGTTCGTGGTCGAACCAGTCCTTGGCCTGTTCGCGTGTGTCGATGCGGACGGGTTCGACGTCGACGGCGGTGGTGAGCGGGGGTGCGGCGGCGACGCTGGGGTAGAGCAACTGCGCGGCGCGCAGCGCGGTGTGCAGGTAGTGGGTCAGGATTCGTTGTTCGGCGTGTCGGCGTTCGATCTCGGTTTCGTCGGTGGCGAGGCGGTCTGCGGCGAACTCGGCGAGGAGGTCGTGGAGTCGGTATCGGTGGGCGGCGTCGGGGGGTTCGAGGAGATGAGCGCCGACGAGGATGGTGAGGCTTCTGGCTGTGTCCTGGCGGGCGCGGCCGTCGCAGGCGCACGCGGTGTCGGTGGTGAAGTCCGGGCCGGGGCAGAGGGGCAGCAGGCGCAGGAGTCGTCGTTCCGACGGTTGTAGGGCGAGGAAGGACTGGCGGAACAGCGCGGCTGCGGTGGTGGTGCCGTCTCCGGTCTCGCCGACGTCGGTGATGAGTTGGCGACGGTCGAGCTGGTCGATGATCGTCGCCCTCGTCTCGGGCGGATGGTGTGCCAGGTGTTCGGCGAGGAGGTGGATGACCAACGGAACGCCTTGGCACAGCTCGATGGCATGGTGGGTGTGTTCGTCGTCCAGCGCGGTGGCGCCGAGGTGGTGGATGAGGAGTGTGCGTGTTTCGTGGGGGCCCAGTGGTTTGACGCGGACGCGCCGGGCACCGGTGGTTGTCTTGAGGTGGGTGAGTTGTTGGCGGCTGGTGACGACAATGAAGCTGTCGGGCAACAGTGAAACGAGTGGGCGGATGTGCTCGCTGTTGCGGGCGTTGTCGAGAACGACCAGGGTTCGGCGGCCGGACAGCAGTTTGCTCAGCAGCATCTGGCGGTGTCGTGGGCTGGTGTCGGCGTGGGGTGGGTGGTCCAGCGCGATGAGGAAGTCGTCGACGACGATGGACGGGTCCATCGGGTCGCGGTCGGAGTAGCCGTCGAGAGTCGCGTAGAGCGTGCCGTTCGGGAACAGGTGCGCGACCCGGTGTCCCCAGTGGACAACGAGCGCAGTTTTCCCGACTCCCGGCATGCCGTCGACGATCACCACTCCGCTCAAGGATTCCGAGTCGGTTGCGGCGATCGCACTGTCAAGGTCCGAGTCCAGTTCGGACAGTTGGTGCGTTCGTCCGACGAAGCCGGTCTGCCGTGGCGGCAGTTGGCGGGGTGCCGCCTCCGGCATGCTGTGTGCGCGCGTGCGTGCCGATGTCGAGGCACTTGTCGAGGTGGCGATGAGGGTGTCGTGATGCCGGCGCAGGTATTGCTCACCGTCGACATCGTCGTCGTCCAGAAGTTTGCGACGGGCGGCAACGAACAGGGCGCTGGCCTCGGTGCCGCGGCCGAGCTTGTGGAGCGCGGACAACAGCAAGGCGGTCAACCTGATTTCCTGTGGATAATTGTTCTGGAATTCGTCGATCAGCGCGATCGCTTGATCATAATTGCCGATGTGCAGCCAGGTTTCGACCTGCAGGATGTTGGCGGGAAGCCATTCATTGTGCAAGACACTTCTGCGCCATGCATGTGCACGTTCGCTTGCCACGTCAGCCAGTGGAGTGCCGCGCCAGAGGGCGCGAGCTTGTTCGCACCGATCCGCAGCCTGTTGGGCGTCGCCGGACCGGCCAAGCGCACGCGCCTCAGCTACGAGAGCACGGAAGTGGTGGTAGTCAATCCGCTCCTTCGCTGCCTCGATCCGGTAGGCCTTGTTACCCCCACGTATGTCGAGATTCGGGTCCACCTGGGCCAGTGACCGGCGGATTCGAGTCACGTAGGTGGACAGCGCGGCGGCGGGCGACTGGGGCATCGGCTCGTCGTCGAACCACACCCACGGCACCAGGTGGCTGACGGGGACGAACTCGTTGGGCCGGATAAGCAGGGCCGCCAGCAGCGCATGCTCTCTGGGTCGCCCCCAGTCCTCGGTCCACTCGCCGTCGATTCGCAGGGCGGTCGAGCCCAGGATTCCTAGACACGTCTCCACCAGCTTCACCCCATAAAGCTGGGCACGTCAATGATCGACGTGCGCGCGAGTTGTGCTCTCCCTCGATGGATAGTACGGAGCGAATCCGATGATGTGGCCAGTGTGACTCAGCCGTTATGTTGCTGAAAGCCATCGCGGGTCGTCGTGACAGATTCCTGCAACGTACCGAGCGGTATGCCTAAGAAAATGATCTGCACGGCTGAAATATATAATGTTCTCGCGCCAAAGCGCGCGACGAGATGAAAGCGACTCTCCCGGATGTTGACGATCCGGTGACATGACTGGGGTTGACGCTGGCGTCGTCCGCTCGATGGGGACCGCCCCCGAACGGCTCGGTGCACCCACGCACCCCCCGTTGTCCGGCGGACGGGGAGTCACCATGCCCAACACCGCATTCTGGGTCCGTGCTCCATTCGGGCGCGGCGCCCGCGCTCGAGTCACCCGCGGTGAGTGCCGATCGGTACTCGTCATGGTGTCAACGATGGCCGCGGGTACCCGTTTGCTGGATCTGATTCCGTTGCTGGAAGCGGACTTTCGCGTTCAGGTCGCACTGACCATCCCGCACGCGGGGGAGGAATGGCACGGTCTCGACACCTTCGCCCGCGAGACAGGGATGCTGATAGTGCCCTGGCACCAGGCCACGCGTCTTGACTGGGATCTGGTCCTGACCGCCAGCCACCGACACATCGACCAGCTGCACGGCAAGGTCCTCGTGCTTCCGCACGGCGCCAGCGCGATGCGATCACGGTGCTACAGCAGAAAAGCCGGCGGCGCGACCCGCCCGACCTCAGGCCTGGACCGCGAACTGCTCACCTACCGCGGCCGGGTCATCCCAAGCGCGCTGGCGCTCACCCACGACCATGAACTACGCACGCTGAGAAAGACGTGTCCCGAGGCCCTTCCTGCGGCCGTCGTCACCGGGGACATCTGCCTCGACCGGATGCTGGCCAGCCTGCCGTTTCGTGATCACTACCGCGCCGCACTCGGCCTCGCCGAACACCAGCGACTCATCACCATCAGCTCCACCTGGTCGACCGACTCGACCTTCGGCCAGCACACCGATATC
The DNA here is from genome assembly GCF_050699935.1 of Actinophytocola sp. Lineage (NCBI taxonomy): Bacteria > Bacillati > Actinomycetota > Actinomycetes > Pseudonocardiales > Pseudonocardiaceae > Actinophytocola > Actinophytocola sp. Next base: position 7,940 of record NZ_JBOHGB010000167.1, on the reverse strand, counting down.
TACGAGAGGCTCCTCGACGAACTGGTCGACGCCGGCCACTCCACCCGCGTCGCCGCCGTGCTGCACCCCCAAGTCTGGTCAGCACACGCCCCATGGCAAGTGCGGTCTTGGCTGCGCAACGCACTAGGCAAGGGCATGTTGCTCGTCCCACCAGACGAAGGCTGGCGCGCGGCCATGATCGCCTCCGACCTGGTCATCGGCGACCACGGATCCACCACCAGCTACGCCGCGGCGATCGGCCGCCCGATCGCACTCGCCACGTTCCCACACCAGGTCATCCGACAACACAGCCTCGCCGCGACGCTCGCCCGGCACGCACCACTACTCGACCACGACCGTCCCCTGCTCCCACAGCTCGCCGCCGCCACGACCTGCGACACCCCACTCGCCAACAGCATGTCCGCGCGACTCGGCGCGGCGGCAAGGCTGTTCCGATCGGCCATGTACCGGCTGCTGGGACTGCCCGAGCCGCCCTGGCCGCCACCCACCTCCCCGGTACCACTCCCACACACCCACAGCTGGCGGTGAACAGCATGCCAACACCACTCACGATGCCGCTCGCCATATCGCTGACCGTGGAACGCACCCAGCTAGCGCACGGCGTGGTTCAGTTTCGCTGGCACACTCAGGGCGGCGGTGACGGCGTCCTAGTCAACCTCGCCGAGGCCAACCTCCGCTGGGCGTCAGTCGCCGACGCGCTGTGGTGGCCGCAACCAGTCAAGGAGGCCGAGGTCCGGACCTGGCTGGCCGCGACGAGCGCCCTCATCGTCGTGACACCGGTCGATGCCTGGTCGTGGCACGCGATGGCCACCGAGCCAGCGTCGCAGCGTCGGCACTGGTCCGGTGACGGTGACCGCGGCCTCTGGTGGACCAACGTCACATCGTTCTACCGGTCCATCTCTTTAGGACAGTGAGAACCGCGTGTGGCTCTTGCCGGTCTAGCCGTCGGACAACGCTTCCGCTCGAGAGCGCAGAACGTCGGCTTGGGGGTCCTCGGTGGCGACGTACAGATCGCCGGCTTCGCGGTAGGCGCTCGAAGCCATGGCAAGGTCGCCGTTTTGTTCCGCTGTCTCGCCGAGCTGGGTGAGGATTTCGGCTTGGTAATAGGGCGATCCCAGCTCGCGCATCGCGGTCAGAGCCTGCCGCAGCGCGGAGAGCGCGCGGTCTGGGTTGCCGGTGTTTCGGTACGCGACGCCCAGGCACTGCAGACTGCGCGCGTGTTGCGTGCGATCGCCGAGCTGGGCCATAAGGTCGACAGCGGCGCGCAGTTCGACCACCGCTGCGTTCCCGTCGCCCATCTGGGTTAAGATCTCGCCGATCCGGCGTCGGGACAGCGCCACGCCGCGGGTTTCGCCGAGCTGTTGCTGGGCCTCCCGTGCCAGTCGATAGAAGGCCAATGCGCCGCGGAGATCGTCGCGGCCTCGTGCGGCTCTGCCCAGCTGAGACAGCGCAGTTGCTCGCGCCTGGTCGTCACCGACGTCTTCCGCGATGCGCAGAGCACGGGTGTTTTCGGCGACCGCAGCGTCGAACCGGCGCAGCTTGGCGTAGGCGAAGCCCAGTTGGGACCGCAACCGTGCCTCCGCGCGCTGGTCACCACAGCGCCGGGCGCTGGTGATCCCGGCCGTCTGCATCGCGATCCAGTCACCGTAGCGTCGCACGTGCAGAAACAATCCCCATAACGCTTCGCACATCTGCCAGGTGATCTCGTCCCACTCACGTCGACTCGCATTGTCCACAACCGATACCAAGTTCGGGTATTCCTCGATGAGCCACCGCAACGCTGCCTGCTCGTCGCCAAAGACAGTCTCCCTTGGGTGCTCCAGCCGATACAGCGGACCGACTCGGGTACGCAGCGGATGGAGCACCATGTCGGCCGCAACCGTCCTGGCCAAATACCAATCCACAGCCCGACGAACCACCTCGGTGCCTGCCCCGACGCCGTCCTCCATCTCGGCCCGCCGGCGTGCGTGCACGAGCAGCAGATCGTGGTAGGCGAACCGATCGTCGGCCACCTCGATGAGCAGATTGGCCTCCACCAACACGGTCGTCGCACGGACCATTCTTGGCACGTCCCAGCTCACCATCACCGCGGCCACGTCCGCACCGAACACCCGGCCAGCATGACCGCTACAGACCCGATACACGCGGCGCGCGTCCTCATCGACACCCACGTAGGCGGAATCCAACACGGCTTCGACCGAGGTATCGCCCTGCACTCCCATGGCCGACAACCGGTTCCGCTCGTTTCTCAGCTCGTCGAGCTTCCGGCTCAGCGACTGGTGCGTTCGGCTCGCCAACGGCGCCGCGACGAGCGCCACAGCCAGCGGCACGCCCCCGCACAGGTCCACCACCGCGCGTGCGGCATCTGGCTCGGCCGCGACACGGTCGGCACCCAGGATCTTTCCCATCAGCGTCACCGCAGCCGATGGCTCCAGCGGCGGCACATCCAGGAAACGGGCGCCGTTCATCGCCAGACCCGACAACCGCGACCGGCTCGTCACGACGACCACGTTCTGGTCACCACCCGGCAGCAACGCGCGCACCTGGGCAGCGGAAACCGCGTTGTCCAGACACACCGTGATCCGCCGGGCCGCCGTGACCGACCGGAACAACGCCGCCCGCTGCGCGAGATCCGACGGAATCCTCTTCGCAGGAACGTCCAGCGCCTCCAGGAACCACCCGAGCGCCTCGAACGGCGTGACCGGATCCGGCCGCGACACGGCGTGCAACTCGAGGTAGAGCTGCCCGTCCGGGAAATCGCCCCCCACCTCGCGAAGCCACTGCAAGGCCAGAGTGGTCTTCCCCATCCCGCCCGGACCGGTCAACACCACCAGCCGCGCACGATCCTCGTCCTCCGCACGCATCCGCCGCAGCGCCGCCAATTCGGCACCGCGCTCGATGAACCGAGCCGGCATCGTCGGCAACTGTGACGGCACCACCTGCTGAAAGCGGCGCGACTCGTGAAAATGCACGTGGTCGATCGAGCCGGCCTGTACCACCTGACCCGGAACCGGTCCGGCGATGATGTTGTGGGCAGCCCGCCCTGCGGCCCGTCTCTCGGCGTCTCCTTGGCTGTCCACGCGCCCCCGCTCGTTCGGCACAGCAACTCCCCACCCACATATAGTCGCCCAGGGTGACATCTATATAACGGTCGGCTACTTGGGCGAGGAGTGGCGCCCCCGAACGGCGCAACCTGCGGCCCGTTCTCCCCGGCATCAGAAGACCCGTCAGAAGGCAATGCCGCGTAGTTAGGGGGTTGGTGGGGTTGTCGAGGTGGGTGGGTGGTTGGGGGTGTAGTGGCCCTTTGTTGTTCTGGTGAGTAGGCCGAGTCGTGCCCATTCGGCGAGTTGGGTGAGCAGGTTGTGGGCTGGGATGTCGAGTTGTGTGGCTAGTTTTGGTGCCGTTCCAGTTGCGGTGGGGGTCGGTGTTCATGAGGTTGATGACGCGGGCTCTGCGGGTGGCTGGCAGGGGTGTGGTTCGGTCGTGTGGTGTTCGTGTTCGGGGTGGGGGTGTGGTGGTCAGTGCGGGTGTGTGGATGGCGGTATCGATGGTGGTGATGGTGATGGTGGTGGTGTGTGGTGGGCGGCCGTCGTCGCGGTTGAGGTAGCGGGAGGTGGGGCATTTGACCTTGCGGGCGCTGAAACGTGGGCGTCGTGGGGGTAGCAGGGTGGCCAGGACGGCTCGGCCGATGATGCCGAGCAGGTCGGTGGGTTGGGTGGGGTGGATGTTCTGGGCTGCGGTGACCTGGTCGCGGGCGGTTTCCAGGGCGGTGGTGAAGCTGGCCCGGTCGGGGTTGGTGCCTGGCTGGGTTTCCACGGCGGTGACCATGGCCATGCGCAGTAGTTGGTAGAGGGTCAGCAGCGCCCAGAGTTCTTGTTCCAGACCGGGTTGGTCACCAGAGCGCAGCACGTGGCCGTTGAGGATGGTGTGGCGCAGCGCGAGGAACGCCGTCTCGATCTCCCAGCGTTCGTGATAGAGCGTGGTCAGTTCGCCTGCGGGGTGGCGGTGGTGGTCGGTCAGTGTGGTGATCAGCCGGTAGCGGTCACCCACCCGGCTGCCGTCGGCGCCGGTCATGACCAGGTCGGCCTCGATGATCCGCACCTTCACCCCGTCCAGCAAGGACAGATAGGACCCGTCGGACAGGTGGCGCAGTACTCGTGGTTTGCGGGTTTGTTTGCTGCGTACCAGAAACTGCGCACCGGTCCGGGTGATCTGTTCGAGGAAGGCCGTGGAGTCGAACGCTCGGTCCAGCAGTACCAGCATGCCCGGTCGCAGCAGGCCGAGCAGGTCTGTGGCCAGGGTTGGCTCGTCGCGGTTGTCCGCGCCGCCCACAGCCGCGCCGAGCAGCGCGCGGGTGCCGGTCTCCACCAGTGCCATCACCCGCAGGGTGGGGTATCCGGCCCAGCCCATCCGGTAGTGGATCCGGCCCAGCCAGGCCCGGTTGCGTCTGGTGTCCGGGGCCTTCAGCGAGTGCAGCCCGTCGAACGCGACCGTGCGCAACCCTCGGTAACACACCCCGGGAGTCCTCGGTTGTCCCAGGGGCCCGGCCACCATCTCGAACAACACCTTCAACGGCGCGGGCCCTAACCTGCGGCGCAGATCCCGCAGGGCCTTCTCCGACGGACGCCGCACCACCGGCAGTCCTGCGGTGAGTTTGTCCCAGACCCGCGCATACCCCAACCGCGGGAACATCCCCAGCGCGAGCAGGAAATACACCCCGACCCGAGACGGAAGATCCCGCAACCTGCGCTGCGTGGTTTTCGTGTGTTCCAGCACGTCATCCACCAGCTCGACCGGCAGGTACTGGGTCAACTCACCCAGATGACCAGCGGTGAACACATCCACTGACGACACCGGAACAGCACAAGATCGAGGCAATGGCAGACTGGACACGCAACAGGGCTCCTGAACAGGCGATTGTGGAAGATCACCAGTTCTACAAGGAGCCCTGTTGTCTTGTCGATCATGCCTCTCACACGGCTTGACCCACCCCCAAGACCACTAACTACGCGGCATTGCGTCAGAAGGTCACGCCGCCCTTGATGTCACGAGCGTGCACAACCTGTCCACGGATCTCCGCGGAGATCCGGTTGGCCACACCGTCGTCGTCCACCCGTTGCCTGACCGGCAACGTCCCCCAACAATGCACGCAGCTCGCCGGCGAACTCCGCATCGGTCCGCTCCGCGCTCTCCAACTGCTCGCTCAGCGCGACGACCTCGGCGGAGTCCACCGCCACGCCCTGCGCGGCCTCCAACGCTTCGATCGCCTTCTCGTTCCCCCCCGAACTTGCGCTTCACCAGGTCATACAGCGAACTCGCGCCCTTACCGGCCAACACCGCCGCGATCGGCTCCGGCATGACGCCTCCTCACCCCGTCGGCGCCGTGCATGACGCCTTTACCGATGGCCGGGTCGACACGTCGACCACCATGATCCATCACCCGATAGGGTACGTCTCGTCGACGGCGATCCCGTGGTCCCGGCGGACACCAAGCAGCTGTCCCGCCAGCTCACAGCTACCCCCGACGCCGCACGGCACAAGGCCGAATCGTAAAAACGTGGGCCGGATCGATTTGCCCTCGTCCCGCCGTTGCGCCAGGATATGGCGCGTCCGGTAACCCGGAACCCCTCCCCAGGTAGGCCTCTCCAGCGCGAGAAGCCAGGCGCTGCGGCCCCCGACGCAGCGCGCAGAAAGGATCCTCCCGCCGTGAACGTCGCCGCTGCCGCGGTTGCCTCGGCCACCGCTCTCTCCACCGTCGTCTCCCCCGTGATCCCCGCACCTGTCCAGGATGCCGCCGCCGCACCGTCTCAGACGATGTCCACCACGCAAAGCCGCTCGGCAGCGGACGACCACCTGGCCCTCGCATCGAACGATGCCGTCACGACGACGTGGATGCCGGCCCACTGACCTGCCGGAACGACGCCGTGCTTGCCAGGTGCTTGACAAGATCGTTGGAACTCATGTCGAGCAGGACCGCGAGCTCCCGCACCACCGAATGATGGACTCGGACCGTCGTCGATTCCAGTGACACACGCGCCAACCTGTTCCGCGCCCACGTCCGGATCGGGGCGAACCGCGCGTCGTCATCGTCCGCGATCGCCCGAAGATCCAACTCCACCAAGAGAGTCTGAATCGACTCCACGCTCTCGATCGCGCGACCAAGAACATCAGGTGCATAGGCGTCGACGGCGCGACAAAACTCCACCATCCTCCAATGCGAGACCATCCGCTTCCCAGTCTCGTAGTTCGACAGCCCAGCGGCACTTGCCTTAAATGGAAGAATTGCAGCTAGCTCCGACCTCGTCAGCCCTGCGGCCTCACGAGCCCGACGCAGCTCCGCGCCCACCGCTATGTTCATGGCCTCGTCGGTAGCATCCATCCGAGAACTCCCGTTGCGTGCTGGTGAACCAATTCCGATGCATGGGAACCGGCGAGCACAACAGACCCGCCTCACGGAGTCGGCCGGCGAATCGTCACCTCCAGTAGGTACGGCCGACGTGACGCACCTTCGTGACTACCCACAAGCCGCACTGCGGTCAACCTCCATTCGGGCGCGATCTGGTCAAGGCCACCACTCCGCCTATCCACCACAGCCAGCCTGTCGTTAGCGAATTCCGGCAGGCAGGCACCTGACCTACGACGATCGCCAACCAACCCTTCCGTCTGCCAGCAAAGAAACGTTCACGCAATGTCCATATAGGACATTCAGAGATCGAATAACGCATTGGCAAACATCACATCCACAGTCAGTGAGCCGCGCATATCGGCTCTCCTTCTATTGGAGGTTTGTAACGCGGGCCAACAAGAATCACGGTGACCTGCCGTAGCGGCCATGGCTAGCTCAGCAACGAGGAGTTCAGCCCGATACGGGCCTTCCGGCGAACGGCGACAGACGATCACGCCGTCGATCACGACGGACGCAGCGACAAGACGCGGCGTCTCATCGCGGACCATCGGCCGGCCATGCACGCTGACGGTGCGTGGTGGCCGGTCGTGGGGCCGTGCCGGCCGTCTCGGTGGTGGTTTTGCACGCCCCAGACGGCTAACCGCAGCCGGGCCCAGCCGGTCGATGTGTCAATCGAAGGTCGTTCCGTGCCGTCGCGTAGATCTGGTGGGGCGATCGAACCGGTGGGCCACCAGTCGCAGAGCCACTATGACGAGAACGACGGCGGCTATGACGTATTGCATCCACATCAGAGACTCCTGGGGTGGTCAGTGAACCTCGGGTGAGACCAGCGCGGGGTGCCGGGTCAGGTCGTTGACGGCTGGCCGGAGCGGTGTGCAGGGCCACCCGATCCCGCAGTGCAGGCACAGACCCGAGCGGCGGCCAGGGCGGTGGCCGTGCACTGCGAGGACGAGGTCCTCGTGTCGCGCGAGTGCCGGTGACGTCGAGGGATCAGGTCGTCGATGCATGCCGGTGACCATCCCCTCGTCGTATGTGTCGTCGTTCGAGTTGTCGTGGCGCGGCCGTGAAGAAGGCGGTCGCGGTCTTGCCCATCGGCTCATCGTGAAACGGCCTTGGTGTCGGAGATGAGTTGGTCGTAGGGGATGCCGTCGCCATACTTCGCAGTGACCTTGCAGATGACTCGGATTCGGCCTGGTCGCATGGGGTCGATGCCGTTGACCGCGTTGCGTAGCGTGCCCTCGGTGAAGACGTCCTCGCCGAGCGCGCTGCACTCGGCGGCGAGGCGGGCCACCGGCCAGTTGTGTTCCTCGAGCCAGCGGCGGATCAGGTCGCGGTTGAGCTTGGGCATGCGGTTCACCCGTTCGCCCAGATCCCGGCCGCGTTGGCGGGTGGCGTGGACGTGGTGGTGCCGTGGGAGGTGCGGTGTTCGCGTTGGCGTGTGATGTCGGTGAGTCGTGCGTGGGAGTCGTGCTCGTCGAGGGCGCGCTGGTCGAGGTCGGCGAGGGCGGTGCGGTAGGCGGCGATGGTCTTGGGT
>NZ_JBOHGB010000166.1:0-14818 GCF_050699935.1 Actinophytocola sp. | reverse complement strand
GGTCGCGACCTATCTGCCCGAGTTCGGCGTCAACGGCAAGGAGACCATCACCGTCGCCCAGCTGCTGACCCACACATCGGGGCTGGTGGCGTGGCTGCCGCTGTGGTCGGCCTATCCGGACGTCCCGTCGCGGATCAAGGCCGTCATGGACGTGGCGCCCCACAACCCCCCGGGCAGCACGTACGAGTACTCCGACCTCAACCTGATCACGCTGGGCGTCCTGGTCGAGCGGGTCACCGGCGAGACGCTCGACGAGGTCGTGGCCGAGCGCGTCACCGGGCCGCTGCGGATGGTCGACACCGGCTACAACCCGCCGGCGAGCAAGCTGGACCGGATCGCGGCGACCGAGTACCAGTCCACGCCGCCGCGGGGCATGGTGCGCGGCTCGGTCCACGACGAGAACGCCTGGTCCCTCGGCGGCGTCGCCGGGCATGCCGGCGTGTTCTCCACGGTGAACGACATGGCGGTCCTGGCGCAGGCGATCCTCAACGGCGGCATCTACCGCGGCCAGCGGATCATGCGCACGGAGACCGTGCGGGAGCTGCTCACGAACCACAACGAGAACTTCCCCGGCGACGACCACGGCTACGGCTTCGAGCTGAACCAGATGTGGTACATGGGCGGGCTGTCCGGTCCGCGCTCGGCCGGGCACACCGGGTTCACCGGCACCGACCTGGTGATCGACCCCGCGTCGCGGTCGTTCGCGATCCTGCTGACCAACCGGGTGCACCCCAGCCGGGACTGGGGCTCGATCAACCTCGCCCGCGAGGCGCTCAGCACCGGGCTCGCCAAAGCGCTGGCCGTGCGGCCGCGCCACGGCCCGGACGCGTGGTACACGGGGATCGGGGACGCCTCACAGGCCACGCTGACCACCGTCCCGCTGCGACCGGAGGGACCCGTTCGTGTGAAGTTCGACGCGTTCGTCGACTCCGAGTCCACGGATATTCTGGTGCTCGAGGCGAGCACGGACGGATCCTCGTGGACGGCCGTTCCGATGGACGTGTCCGGGCCCGACGCACCGGACGAAACGGACGATTCGCTCGCCGGATCCGGTCACCGGAGCTGGTGGAAAGTCGATGTTCGGATGCCGCACGCTGCGGAGATCACACTCCGCTGGCGGTTCACTACAGACACTCGCTATACCGGGCGAGGAATTTTCCTCGATGGGCTCCTTGTCACGGACAGTGTTCATACGCTCCTCAACGGTGAGAAAGAACCCCACAAAGTGCGGGCGGACGGCTGGCATCTCAGGTCACGATGAGGAACGAAAACTGGTTGAAACGCTAACAACCAGGTACCGAGCGTCGATTCGGATGTTGAGCTAGCCACTACGAAACAGGAAGTTTCCGTCCCGTTTGGGTAGCGTTGTCATCAGACGGCGCCAGCCGAGTTGTTCTTCCACATGCCTGTTAGTAAGTTTCCCACGTGAGCGCGAGTGTCATGACCACACAACACACTGAGTCAAGTCCTCTGGTACGCATCCGGTCGTTGCTGCCCGGTTTGGCTCGCGCTGAGCAGCGCGTGGCCAAGGTCGTCCTGGACAGTCCGTCGACGGTTGCCCGCCGCAGCATCACCGAGGTCGCCGAGGCCGCGGGTACCAGCGAGACCACCGTCACCCGTTTCTGCAAGGCCATCGGCGTCGGGGGCTACCCCGAGCTGCGCATAGCCCTCGCCGCGGACACCGCCCGCTCCGAGGCCCACGCCGAGCGCGACCTCGGTGGGGAGATCGCCCCGGACGACGACCTCGCCACCGTCGTCGGCAAGGTCACCTTCGCCGACGCCCGCGCGGTCGAGGAGACCGCCGCACAGCTCGACGTCAAGATCCTCGAACAGGTCGTCGCGGCGGTGGCCGGGGCGAACCGGGTGGACGTCTACGGCGTCGGCGCGAGTGCGTTCGTCGCGGCCGACCTGCAGCAGAAGCTGCACCGGATCGGGCGGATCAGCTTCGCCTGGAGCGACACCCACATCATGCTGACGTCGGCCGCCGTGCTCGGGAAGGGCGACGTCGCGTTCGCCATCTCGCACACCGGCGCCACGGCCGACACGGTCGAGGCCCTCCGGGAGGCCCGGCGCGCCGGCGCGACCACGGTCGCGCTGACGAACTTCCCCACCGCACCGATCAGCGAGGTGGCCGACCTCGTGCTCACCACCGCCGCGCGGGAGACGACGTTCCGCTCCGGCGCCATGGCCAGCCGGATCGCCCAGCTCACGGTCATCGACTGCCTGTTCATCGGCGTCGCCCAGCGGCATCTGGCCGACTCGATGAAGGCACTGGACGAAACCAGGGACGCGGTGGGCTCCCACCGGTTGGAGACCCGCCACGACGGTCGCCGCAAGGCGCGGGAGACCGGTAAATGATCCTTGGGGGAGGCAACATGACAGTGCCGCGCCAGGCCGTTCACGTCGACTCGCCGACCGAGCGGCGCAACCCGCGCACGACCGACCTGGACCAGCTGTCCACGTTGGACCTCCTGCGTTCGATCAACGCCGAGGACCGCCTGGTGCCGGACGCGGTGGCGGCCGCGCTGCCGGCCCTGGCCACCGCCGTCGACCTGGCGGCCGAGGCCCTGCGGACCGGACACCGCGTGCACTACGTCGGCGCCGGCACGTCCGGCCGCATGGCGAGCCTGGACGCCGCCGAGCTCGCGCCGACGTACAACGCGCCGCCGGACTGGTTCGTGGTGCACCACGCGGGCGGCTCGTCGGCGTTGCACAGTGCCGTCGAGGACGCCGAGGACGACGAGGAGGGCGGTGCCGCGGAGATCGCGCGGTCCGTCGAGCGGGGCGACTTCGTCCTGGGCCTGACCGCGTCCGGCCGGACGCCGTACGTGCTGGGCGCGCTGCGGGCGGCGGGTGCCGTCGGGGCCCGGTCGGGTCTGGTGTTCTCCAACCCGCACGCGGACGGGCTGTCGGACATCGACGTGCTCGTCGAGGTGGACACCGGCCCGGAGGCGATCGCCGGCTCCACCCGCATGAAGGCCGGCACCGCGCAGAAGCTGGTGCTCACCGCCTTCTCCACGGCCGTGATGGTCAAGCTCGGCCGGACCTACTCCAACCTCATGGTCAGCATGCGCGCCACGAACGCGAAGCTGCGCGGCCGCACGCTGCGCATCCTGCGCGAGACGACGGGCCTGGACATGCACGAGTGCTCGGAGGCGCTGGACGAGGCGCAGGGTGACCTGAAGGTGGCGCTCGTACACCTGCTCTCGGGCGTGGAGACCGAACACGCCGCGACCGCGCTCGCCGAGGCGGACGGGCACGTACGCCAGGCCCTGATGACGCTGCGCGCCACGGTCTGAACACCACTGTCGATCGGGGTCGCCTTCGTTCGACGTCCGGGTGGAACTCACCTACCCAGACGGAGATCGACATGACCTACGCACATGTGAACGACCTGGACGTCTACTACGAGACGCACGGGACCGGCGAGCCGCTCGTGCTGCTGCACGGCGGTTTGCTGACCATCGAGCTGACGTTCGCGGCCATGTTGCCCGAGCTGGCGAGGACGCGGCGCGTGATCGCGATCGAGCTGCAGGGCCACGGGCACACCGCGGACACCGACCGCGAGTTCACGCTCGACCGGCTCGCCGACGACGTCGTGGGCGTGCTCGACGAGGTCGGCGTCGAGCGGGCCGACTTCTTCGGGTTCAGCCTGGGCGGCCTGGTCGCGCTGCAGGTCGCCATGCGGCACCCCGTGCGGGCCGGGCGGCTCGCGGCCGCCGGCGTGCACTTCCGCGCGGACGGCTACCGTCCGGGCGTCTTTGACATGGACTCCGGCTCGGAGCTGTTGCCGACCGACGCGGACTTCCAGGCCATGCACGACGCGTACGTGGCCGTCGCACCGGATCCTGGGCGGTTCGAGGCGTTCGCGGCCAAGGCGTCGGCGCTGCCCGCGGAGCTCGACTGGTCGGCCGAGGACCTCGGCAAGGTCCGCTCGCCGGTGCTGATCATCGTCGGCGACCTCGACTTCGTCCGCGTCGAGCACGCCGCCGAGATGCGCGAGCTGATCCCCGACGCCCGCCTGGCCGTCCTGCCGGACACGACCCACATGGACCTGCTCCGGCGCGCGGACCGCGTGCTCCCGCTCGTCGGCGAGTTCCTCGGACAGCGGGAAAGCGGGCCGAGAGGCTAGGAGTCTCGGCCCGCTCCCATGGGATCCCGTCAACACCGCGAAGGAAGGGGAACTCGCGACGTCCATGCTCGCCGGGCCTGGACGACGTCGGCTCGAGGCTCGCTGACCGGCGGGTCAGCCGGTGAGTGCCGCCTCGGCGATGCTGGTCGCCTCGCGGGCGCCGGCCTCGACCGCCTCGCAGCAGAACAGGATCCAGTCGGCGAGCCCCTCGTCGGTGCCGGTGGCGAAGCCGGCCGCGGCCGCGGCGTAGCGGTCCGAGCGGCGCAGGTAGCACACCTCCGGCACGATCAGGCCCTTCGGGTCCAGCCCCGTGCTGATCGTCGTCAGCCGCGCCGCCGCGCGGGCCACGACACCGTTCGCCGTGCCGAAGGGGGACAGTGCGAGCAGCTCACCGTGGACGACCGCGACCAGGACCGCGCCGGGCACCGAGGTGCCGCCGGCCACGATCTCGCCCAGCAGGTCCAGGCGGCGCGTGACACCGCGGCTCGGCCGGGGGCGGCCGAGCTCGTCGTCGCCGGTCAGGTCCGTGGCGGCCAGCACGTGCAGCCGGGCCAGAGCCTGCATGGGCGCACGCTGCCAGATCGGCACCAGCGTGCCCAGCGACTCGGCGATGCGCAGCGCGCCGGCCAGGTGTGGCTCGTCGACCTCACCGGCCGTGGGGATCTCGGGGTCGCCACCGTCCAGGGCGGCGGACGCGCGGGCCGCGCGCACCGATGCCTCGGCCGCGGTGGCCGGCCAGCCGCGGCGGTTGACCGGGTGCCCGTGCACCTGGTCGACCGCCTCGCGGGCGGCGCCGACAGCCTCCTCGACACCGGGCAGTTCCAGCAGCGGCGCCAGCGGGTCAGTCACGGCATCGGACCCTACCGGGTGTCATCCTGCCGTGGCAGCGCCGCGTGACCGTTCGGTGGTCTGGACCTCTATGCGGGCGCTCGCCACGTGTGGTAGCACAGGGCCAGCAACTACATCATCTGGGTGGAGAGGATCCACATCATGACCGACCAGGGCGCGACGCTGGACAACCTGCTCACGGAGAGCAGGGCGTTCCCGCCGAGCGAGGAGTTCGCCCAGCAGGCCAACGCCACGGCGGATCTCTACGACCGGGCCGCGGCCGGTCGTGAGGCGTTCTGGGCGGAGGAGGCCGACCGGCTGCACTGGGAGACCCGGTGGAACCAGATCCTCGACTGGTCGAACGCGCCGTTCGCGAAGTGGTTCGTCGGCGGCAGGCTGAACGTCGCCTACAACTGCGTCGACCGGCACGTGGAGGCCGGTCTCGGTGAGCGGGTGGCCATCCACTGGGAGGGTGAGCCCGGCGACGGCCGCACGATCACCTACGCGGAGCTGCAACGCGAGGTCTGCAAGACCGCGAACGCCCTGCTCTCGCTCGGCCTCAAGACCGGCGACCGGGTCGCCATCTACATGCCGATGCTGCCCGAGGCGATCTTCTCCATGCTCGCCTGCGCGCGGCTGGGCCTGACCCACAGCGTCGTGTTCGGCGGCTTCTCCGCGGAGGCGCTGCGCTCGCGGATCGACGACGCCGAGGCGAAGCTCGTGATCACCGCGGACGGCCAGTACCGGCGCGGCAAGCCCACCCCGCTCAAGGCCGCGGTCGACGAGGCCGTCATGCGCACCCCGACGATCGAGCACGTGCTCGTCGTGCGGCGCACGGGGATCGACGTCGAGTGGACCGAGGGCCGGGACCTGTGGTGGCAGGACGTGGTCGAGGGCCAGGCCGACACCCACACCCCGGAGGCGTTCGACTCCGAGCACCCGCTCTACATCCTCTACACGTCGGGCACGACCGGTAAGCCCAAGGGCATCCTGCACACCTCCGGCGGCTACCTGACCCAAGCCGCCTACACGCACCGCACCGTCTTCGACATCAAGCCGGAGTCCGATGTGTACTGGTGCACCGCCGACATCGGCTGGGTCACCGGGCACAGCTACATCGTCTACGGCCCGCTGGCGAACGGCGTGACAGAGGTCGTCTACGAGGGCACGCCGAACACCCCGCACGAGGGCCGGCACTGGGAGATCGTGCAGAAGTACGGCGTCACCGTGTACTACACCGCGCCCACGCTGATCCGCACGTTCATGAAGTGGGGCAACGACATCCCCGCGAGGTTCGACCTGTCCTCGCTGCGCGTGCTCGGGTCGGTCGGCGAGCCGATCAACCCCGAGGCGTGGATCTGGTACCGCGAGAACATCGGCGGCAACCGCACGCCCGTGGTGGACACGTGGTGGCAGACCGAGACCGGCGCGATCATGATCTCCCCGCTGCCGGGCGTCACCGCGGCCAAGCCCGGCTCGGCGCAGACACCGCTGCCCGGCATCTCCGCCAAGGTCGTGGACGACCAGGGCAACGAGGTCGGCAAGGGCGGCGGCGGGTACCTGGTGCTCGACCAGCCGTGGCCGGCGATGCTGCGCGGCATCTGGGGCGACGACGAGCGGTACCGGGAGACGTACTGGGCGCGCTTCGCCGCGCAGGGCTACTACTTCGCGGGCGACGGCGCCAAGTACGACGCGGACGGCGACGTCTGGCTGCTGGGCCGGGTGGACGACGTGATGAACGTGTCCGGGCACCGGATCTCCACGACCGAGGTCGAGTCCGCGCTGGTGTCGCACCCGACGGTGGCCGAGGCCGCGGTCGTCGGCGCGACCGACCCGACGACCGGCCAGGGCATCGTGGCGTTCGTGATCCTGCGGGGCGGCGTCCCGGAGAACCAGGCGTCGGGCACCGACGCGCTCAAGGCGCTGCGGGACCACGTGGCGAAGGAGATCGGTCCGATCGCGAAGCCGCGGCAGATCATGGTCGTGCCGGAGCTGCCGAAGACCCGCTCGGGCAAGATCATGCGCCGCCTGCTGCGGGACGTGGCCGAGAACCGCCAGATCGGCGACGTGACCACCCTCGCCGACTCGTCGGTGATGGACCTGATCTCGGCCGGCCTCCGCAAGGGCGGCGGGGAGGAGTAACGCGTGGAAGGACGCCTTCCGGACACCGAGTGTCCGGAAGGCGTCCTTCCTGGCATCGGGCCACAATGACCGAGTGAGCGCTCCCCTGGAGCCGACCCGGGCGCACGCTGGCGAGCCCCACCGTGGCCACCTCGGCGAACGGCTGAACTGGCTGCGCGCCGGGGTGCTCGGCGCCAACGACGGCATCATCTCCGTGGCCGGGCTCGTGGTCGGCGTGGCGGGCGCGACCACCGACCGGACCGCGATCATGATCGCCGGAGTGGCGAGCCTCGTGGCCGGCGCGCTGTCGATGGCGGGCGGTGAGTACGTCTCGGTCAGCACGCAGCGCGACACCGAGCAGGCCGCGCTGCGCCTCGAGCGCTACGAGCTCGAGACCATGCCCGAGGCCGAGGAGCGCGAGCTCGCCGAGATCTACGAGGACCGGGGCCTCTCGCCGGACCTCGCCGCCGAGGTCGCCCACGAGCTGACCCAGAACAACGCGCTCGAGGCGCACGCCGAGGCCGAGCTCGGCATCGACCCGGACGCGCTGACCAGCCCGTGGCACGCGGCGTGGGCGTCGCTGGCGGCGTTCTTCTGCGGCGGGTTGCTGCCGCTCGTCGCGATCGCGCTGCCGCCCGTCGAGTGGCGGGTGTGGGCGTGCGCCGGGGCCGTGCTGGTCGGACTCGTGCTCACCGGCTGGGTCAGCGCGCGGCTGGGCAACGCGACCGTCAGCCGGGCGATCGTGCGCAACGTCGGCGTCGGGGCGCTGACCATGATCGTCACCTATGTCGTCGGCGTGCTGTTCGGCATCACCACCGGCTGACCCGGAACGAGGCCCGAACGAACTGCCGAATGGCCTGCCCGGCCAGCTTCTTTGATCGGCGCATGGCACGATGACGCACGTGACCAGTGCGCACGACAACAACGGCAACGGGACGGGGCTGCCGCGTGTCCCGTCGATCCCGTTGTCCGACGAGACGACCGGCGCGGCAGGCGGGCAGTCGATCGGGAGCTTGGTCAAGGACGCGACCATGCACCTCTCGACCCTGATGAGGGCCGAGTTGGAGCTCGCCAGGTCGGAGGTCACGAAGGAGGTCAAGAAGGGCCTCACGGGCAGCCTCTTCTTCATCATCGCGCTCGCGGTGTTCCTGCCGTTCATCCCGTTCGGCCTGATCGCGCTGGCGCTGGGCTTCAACGACATCTTCGACTGGGAGAACCACCCGTGGCTGGGCTTCCTGTGCGTGTTCGGCCTCATCCTCGTGTTCACCGCGATGTTCGTGCTGCTCGGCGTGCGCAAGGTCAAGTCGGTGCGGGCACCCAAGCGCACGATCGAATCCGTGAAGGGCACCGCGGCCGCGCTGCGGCATCGCGGCGAGGACGGTCCGGAGACCGCCCCCGTGCCGGCGCCCGGCAGGGACGTCGATGCTGCCGTGCGCCGTACCTGATCGGACACCGTCCTGAGCACCGCCGCAGCCGTGCGTCCCGACCCGTCGACCGTTCGCATCGACGGGCCCTGGCGGCACCACGACGTGCACGCGAACGGCATCCGGCTGCACGTCACCGAGACCGGCGAGGGCCCGCTCGTCCTGCTCCTGCACGGGTTCTGCGAGTTCTGGTGGACCTGGCGCCACCAGCTCACCGCGGTCGCCGACGCCGGCTTTCGGACGGTCGCGGTGGACCTGCGCGGCTACGGCGACTCGGACAAGCCGCCGCGCGGCTACGACGCCTGGACGCTCGCCGGTGACGTCGGCGGGCTGATCAAGGCGCTCGGCGAGCCGCACGCGCACCTCGTGGGCCACGCCTGGGGCGGCCTGCTCGCGTGGACGGTCGCCGCGATGCACCCACGGCTGGTGCGCTCGGTCGGCTCGGTGTCGGCCGCGCACCCGCTGGCGCTGCGCCGCGAGATCCGTCGCACGGCGCTGCACCGCAAAGCGACCAACCAGGCGCGCGCGCTCGGACACCTCTTCCGCGCGCAGCTGCCGCTCGCGCCGGAACGCTGGCTCACCCGCGACGGCGCCGCCACCGTCGAAGCCCTCATGCGCAGCTGGTCGAGTCCTGAGTGGACTGTCCAACCGGGATTCGGCGAGGTGGCCGCACGGTACCGCTCGGCGATGCGCGTGCGCGGCGCCGCGCACAGCGCGCTGGAGTACTACCGCTGGGCGGTCCGCGCGCAGCTGCGTGGCGAGGGCCGCCGGTTCGGTGAGGCCATGCAGCGCGAGATCACCGTGCCGGTGCTGCAGCTCTCCGGTGCGGTCGACCCGTGCATCCTGCCCGGCACCGTGCGGGCGTCGGCGAGCTGGGCACGCGGGCACGTGGAGACCCGGCTGCTGGACGGGGTCGGCCACTACCCGCACCAGGAGGCGCCGGCCGTCACCAACCGGGCGTTGACCGCGTTCCTCACGGCCCAGTAGCACGCCTCGGAGTTCCGGGCCGGGTGACCGCGGACATACTCACGTCCGGGGAGATCCACACCGGACGCCCGAGGGGAACCTGATGAAGCTGCTCCGACCGACCGCGTTGCTCGCTTCGGTCGCGGCCGGTGCCGCGCTGGTGGGCACGGCCACCACGGTCGCCTCGGCAGCGCCCGCGTCCGGGCCGGACCGGGGGCCGTGCCCGGAGAACGCGGCGGTCGAGTGCGCCACGGTGACCGTGCCCGTCGACTGATCGCGCCCGCGCGGCGCCACGATCGAGGTGGCGATCGTGCGGCGCGCGGCGCACCGTCCGATCGGCACGCTGCTGTTCATGCCGGGCGGGCCGGATGGCTCGGGGGTAAGCGAGGTCATCGCGGGCGACGCGGTGCCGGCGGAGCTCGCCGCGCGGTTCGACGTGGTGAGCTTCGACCCGCACGGCACCAACGGCAGCAACCCGGTGCGCTGCGACGCGGACCTGGTCGCGAACCCGCCGGACGCGAACCCGGAGGCCGGCGCGACGTTCGCATCGGTCATGGACTACAGCCGTGCGCTGGGGCGCAGCTGCCGCGAGCACACCGGTTCGCTGGTGGACCACGTGGACAGCGTCAGCGTGGCGCGCGACATGGACGCGGTCCGCGCGGCGCTCGGCGAGCGGCGGCTGTGGCTCTACGGCCGGTCGTACGGGACGCTCGCCGGACAGATGTACGCCGAGCGGTTCCCGTCTCGGGTGCGGGCACTGGTGCTGGACAGCGTGTTCGACCACAGCCTCACGCCGGCGGAGTTCCTGTCGAGCGAGGCGGCGACCGGCGAGGACTCGTTCGGCGAGTTCGCCGCGTGGTGCGCGGCGACCCCGTCGTGCGCGGTGCCCGGGCGCGACGCGCGAGCGGCCTACGACTCGCTGTACCGGCGCTCGATCGCCGGCGAGCTGGCCGTGCCGCCGATGGAGCTCGTCAACCGCACGGTGAGCTTCTTCTACGAGCCGGAGTGGCCGGCGGCCGCGGAGTACCTCCCCTCGCTGACCACGCAGCCGCGCGCCGCCGCCGGCGCGGTCCCGTTCCCGATGGGCACGTTCTGCGCCGACCACCGGGTGCGGACTCCTCGGCGCGGGCGTGGCTCGCGTTGTGGCAGTGGCAGAAGCGGTTCGCGCCGACGCTGCGGACGCACTTCGCGTGGCTGGCGGTGTCGATGTGCGCGGCGTGGCCGGCGGCGGTCGCGAACCCGCAGCACCGGCTGGACGTGCACGGCGCGCCGCCGGTCCTGGTGCTGAACTCGCTGCACGACCCGGCGACGGCGCACTCGTGGGCACGGAACGTGGCGCGGCAGATCCCATGCGGGGTGCTGCTGACCTATAACGGCTGGGGGCACGGGGTGACCGACCGCAGCGAGTGCACGCTGGCCGCGGTGAGCCGGTACCTGACCGACCTGCGACCGCCCCGGCCCGGCACGCACTGCCCCGCCGTGCCGCCGACCGGCCGCGAGGCGACCGCCGCCTCGCCGGCGACGGAAACGGTCTGGTAGCCCGAAACCCGCTCCTCTCCCGATGCGCTGTCCCTCGGTCTCTGCACGGCCGCGGCCGGCATCGCCTCGGCAACCACCGAGTCCGCCGGTTCGGCACAAGGCTGCCAAACCTGGCAGTACAGGTTCACGAAGCAGACGACGATCGAGGACTCTTCCCAGCGCCCGATTTTCACTGCCTACCGGGGAGACAAGTTCAACTACTACGGCAACGTCGTGGGCAGCTACTACTACGGCAGGGAGTACACGCCGAGCAACGAGTACCGGGGGATCGGCTGGACTCCGAAGTGGCGCCTCGACTACGTCACGTGCTGGTGAGACCGCCCACACGAGCACACCACCAACGGTGTTGCGGAGGTCGCGCAGTGCGAGGAGGTAGCCGATCTCGATCGCTTGGGCGAGCATGCGCAGCACACCGCCGGGTGCGTCCCAGTAGTAGCAAAGACCTGTGGATCGGCGTGTCATTCGACTTGTTGGTCGTGTCCTGATTCCTGGTTTGCTTCTTCGGCGGGCTGTCCGATGAGGATGGGCCTGGTGGACCCTCTTCGGTCCTAGAATCGGGAGATGGGCAGAACCGACCGCGCCAGCCGGGTGATCGATGCACCACCGGCGACCGTCTACGGCGCCCTCCTCGACCGGGAGTCCCTTGAGGCCTGGCTGCCGCCGGACGGTATGCGTGGGCGGGTCGAGCGATGGGATCCCCGGCCTGGTGGCGGGTTTCGGATGGTCCTCACCTACCGCGACCCCGCCGGCAGCCCTGGCAAGACTTCTGATGCGACGGATGTCGTCGAGGTCGGGTTCGCCGACCTGGTGCCACCGGAGCGCGTGGTGCAGCGGGCGGTGTTCGAGGCCGACGACCCGTCGTACGCGGGCACCATGACGATGACCTGGCACCTCGCTGCCGCCGGTGACGGGACCGAGGTGACCGTCACCGCCACGGACGTGCCACCCGGCATCGACCAAGCGGTCCACGAGGCCGGGATCGCCTCCTCACTGGCCAACCTGGCGTCGTACGTCGAAGCGGCCCGCTGACACAGGGCGCCAGCGACCCGAACCGGCCACGTCGTCGAGGATGCTGTCGGACACTCACACCGTCATTGCGAGCATCTCGCAGATGCTCGCGCGGAGTCATGTCAAGATCAGTGGGTCTGGTGAGGTTGTTCAGGCGGCGTGAGCCTCGGGTCGTTCGACGAGGTGTGGGATCTGCCCAGCGGCTGTGTCGACCCCGACGAGGACCCGGTTGCGACCCCGCTCGTGAGGTTGAGGAGGAGACCGGGTGGCGACCGCAGGATGTTCGTCCGCTCGCGGGTACCCCTCGACGCGCCAGTCTATCGGTGCGGGCTGACGGTTTCGGGGGTTTAGGGGTCGTCTGTGGACAGGTCTGTGCCATGTGGACAACTCAGGCCGCGCAGCTGCCCGTCCCCACCGCGCGGGACATGCCGGGGGCCGCGTTCACCTCGTCGCTCACCTCGCCGGCGGTCAGGGCGAAGCCGGTCTCCGACTCGTCCACGGCCGCGCCGAAGATCACGCCGATCACCCGGCCGCGGGTGTCCACGAGGGGGCCACCCGAGTTGCCGCTGCGCACCAGTGCCCGCAGCGTGAACACCTCGCGCGTCACGGTGCTCGAGTCGTAGATGTCCGGGCCGGTCAGGTTGATCTTGTCGCGCACCCGGGCCGGCGACGCCGTGTACGGGCCGTCGAGCGGGTAGCCGAGCACGATACCGTCCTGTCCGGACGTGGCCGGCTGGCCGGCGAACCGCATGGCCGGCGCGGGCAGCCCGGGCACGGCCAGCACCGCGACGTCGGCGTCCGGGTCGTAGTGCACGACCCGCGCGTCGTACGGGCCCTCGTCGGTCTCGACGGTGACCTCCGACGTGCCGGCCACCACGTGCGCGTTGGTCATCATCCGCTCGGGCGCGATCACGAACCCGGTTCCCTCCAGGGCCCGCGAGCACGACGGCGCCTTCGCGTGGATCTTGAGCACGCTCGGCCGCACCCGCTGCACCACCGCGCTGCCCTGCAGCTTCGGATCCGGCGGCGCGACCTCCTTGCTCGGCGTCCGGTCGAACGGGTCGACGGCGGCCGGGAAGCCGGACACGTCCAGCAGCCGGCGCAGCTCGTCCGGGAGCTTCTGCGCGGACGAGGGCATCACGCTGTTGACCCCGCCGAGCACGGTCGAGTCGCGGATCGCCGACGCCAGGCTGGGCAGGCCGCCGACCGTCACCAGCGGCAGCGCGATCAGCCACGCCACCACGAACACGACCGCCCCCTGCACGATCGCACCCAGCGCGTTGTCGACCCCGGCGAGCTTCGGCGAGTTGATCCGCTGCCGGATGCTGCGCCCCAACCACACGCCGAGCGTCTCCCCAAGCGCGACCAGCAGCACGAAGATCGCGACCGCGAAGGCGACCCTGGTGGGCGTCGACTCGATGTACTGCACCACCAGCGGCGCGATCTTGATCCCCGCGATCGCACCCAGGAGCACGCCAAGGAACGCCGGCAGCGCCGTGATCACGCCCTGCCGCGCGCCCGAGATGGCGGCCAGCACCGCCAACCCGATCACCAGCAGGTCGACCCAGTTCACCCGTCACCCTCCCCGACTGCCCAGCCCACTGAACGCCATGCGACGTCAAGATCCCGTATGTCCGTACTGTCCCACGGTCGCTCCCACCCGCCGACCTGGAGCATCAAGGTGAGCACCGCGGCCGTGAAGCCCCACACCAACATGCCGGGCAACACGAATGCCGGGCCCAGAAAACCAGACGGATGGCGCAACTGGAACCGGTTGGCCGGATCCGCCAGGTCCGCGAGCGGGGCGCGGGCGACCGCCTGGGTCTCCCCCGGGTCCACCGCCCACACCCGGCTGGGCCGCTCCCAGTGCGCGAGCACCGGAGTCACGTGGTAGCCCGACACCGGGATGTGCAGCTGCGGCAGCAACGCCACCGGCCGGACGCCGGACGGGTCCAGGCCGGTCTCCTCCACGGCCTCGCGCAGCGCCGTGTCGATCGGCCCGCGGTCGCCGGGTTCGGCCGAGCCGCCGGGGAAGGCGACCTGGCCGGAGTGCGCGCCGCCGCCGTCGGCACGCAGCTGCAGCAGCACGTCCGGACCGCGGGCCTCGCGCTCGCCGAGCAGGATCAGCACCGCCGCGTCGCGCACGTCCTCCGCCGGGGGTGCGATCCGCTCGAGCAGGGTGTCATCGAGGTCGCGGGTGGCGGACACCAGGCGAGACAGCCACGGTGGCACGTCGGCGGAGTCGACGAGCGGTCCGGGTTCGGTCACGCGGCTCCCCCGTACGTCGCGACCGCGGTGCGGATCTGGCCGACCGAGCCGAACACGCGCGGGTTCGCCACGAGCCGCACGGTGCCGTCCGCGCCGACGACGTAGCTCGCGGGCAGGCCGGCGGGCAGCTTCAGCGCGCGCCCGGCGGCCCCGTCCGAGTCGGCGAGCGTCGGCAGCCGCACGTTCAGCGAGTCCAGCAACTCCAGCGCGCCGGCCTCGGTGCTCTGCACGGCCAGCCCGACGACCGGCACCGCATCCGGCGCGGCGGCGTACTCGGCGAGCAGCGGCAGCTCCTCCTTGCACGGCGCGCACCAGGTGGCCCAGACGTTCACGAGGACCGGCCGGTCGGCGAGCACCTTCGCGAGGTCCACCTCGGACCCGTCGGCGAGGCACTCCGCGCGTATCCCGGACAGCACGCGCAACCCGGGCGGCAGCGCACCGGACGCGGCCGGGCACGGCGGCAGCGCGGCGTCGGCCCGGACGGCCGCGAGGTCGGGCGCGGGCGGGGAGTCCGGCGGCGCCGGCTCCTGGC